>JAJYXS010000043.1 GCA_021801615.1 Actinomycetes bacterium | reverse complement strand
GTGGTCGGACAAGCGCTGGTCGGTCTCTGGCTTGACCCACCCTGCCCTGGGCACGGAGCCGAGAATATCACGGATGATCCCTAAGGAAACGGTATTGGGCCTAACCGGGCTCGGGCTGGGCGGCCTGCTCGGGCTGGGCGGGCTGCTCGGGCCGGGCGGCCTACTCGGGGTGCGCGGGCTGCTCGGGCCGGGCGGCCTGCTCGGGGTGCGCGGGCTGCTCGGGCCGGGCGGCGGCGATCTGGACGTAGGCGAGCCTGATCTGTGCCAGCGCCTCCCGCAGCGAAGGGTGCGCGTCGCCGAGCCGCTCGCCGAGCCCGTCGACGAGGGAACCGAGCGCGTCGATGGCAAGGCGGGCATCGTCGAGGTGCGGCGGGGAGCTCGAGAGGTGGATCGCCGCGAGCTCGAACAGCCCGTAGCAGTGGTTCGCCACGACGACGTCGGCCGGCGCGTCGGCGAGCTGTCGCCTGAGCGCGTCGAGGTCCTCTTCGGTGCTGCGACGCGCTTCGCCCTCGCTCCTGGCCGCTCCTCTGCTCGGCGCCGCCGAGCGGTCCCGGTCAGGGCGGCCGCCGGATGCACCGGAGGACTGCTCGTCGGGACGGCGCTCGCCCACCGGATGCTCGCCGGAAGGGGTCCACAGGCTCATGCTGGTAGCCTATGCAGCGAGGAAGCGGGGCCTCCCGGCCGAGGAGGTCTCCACCTGGCCACGAGAGGTGCGCCGGGTCGGCGTGGCGTCACCGGGACCGGTGCGGCTCCGCTTGCCAGACGATGGTCGCGGAAGGACCGCCGGCCCTAGCCAGAGAGGACGATGCCGAATAGTCACCGCCGCCGCACCTGAACACCGGATCAACGACCGCATCCGGGCGCGCGAGGTCCGCCTCGTCGACCCGGAGGGGCGACAGCTCGGGATCAAGCCATTGCCCGAGGCGCTGAGCATCGCAAGGGGCCTCGACATGGACCTCGTCGAGGTGGCCCCGATGGCGAACCCGCCGGTCTGCCGGATCATGGATTACGGGAAGTTCAAGTTCGACGAGGCACAGCGGGCAAAGGAGAGCCGGCGCAAGACCGTCCACGTCGGGCTGAAGGAGATGAAGTACCGGCCGAAGATCGGGCCGGGGGACTTCGAGACCAAGACCCGCCAGGTCGCCAAGTTCCTGGAGGACGGCCACAAGGTGAAGGTCACGATCATGTTCCGGGGACGGGAGGTCTTCCACCCCGAGCTCGGAAGGCGCATCCTCGACCGGATCGCGGCGCAGATGGACGGCTCTGCCAAGATCGAGGCCGAGCCCCGCCTCGACGGCAGGAACATGGTGATGGTGCTCGCGCCCGACAAGCGGGCCAGGCAGTCGGCGGCCGCCCGGCAGAGGAACCAGGACCACGACGCGAACCACGACCACGACGCGAACCACGACCACGGCACGAACCACCACACCAGCCACGGCACGAGCCACGAGGAGCGACCATGAGGAGCAGGAGCGCCGCACGATGCCGAAGATGAAGACGGACCGAGGTGCGGCCAAGCGCGTCAAGATCACGGGCTCCGGGCGCCTGCGCCGCCGTCAGCAGAACCGCTCGCACCTCCTCGAGAAGAAGAGCAGCGTCCGCACCCGGCGGCTGGCGCGCGAGACCGACTTCGCCGCCGGCGACGAGCGGCGCGCGAAGCGCATGCTCGGCATCTGAGCGGGCGACGAAGAAGGCGAGAGGGGAGGAGCGATGGCACGAGTGAAGCGCGGCGTCCACGGCCGCAAGCACCACCGCGCGGTGCTGGCGCAGGCCAAGGGCTACTACGGCAACAGGAGCCGCACGTACCGGGCCGCGAACGAGCAGGTGATGCACTCGCTGCAGTACGCGTACCGGGACCGGCGAGCCCGCAAGGGCGATCTCCGCAGGCTCTGGATCCAGCGCATCAACGCGGCGAGCCGGCTGCACGGCATGACCTACAGCACGTTCGTCGCCGGCCTCCACCGGGCCGGCGTGGACGTCGACCGCAAGGTGCTCGCCGACCTGGCGGTGACCGACGACCACGCGTTCGCCGCGCTCGTCGCGGTGGCAGGCGCGGCGCTGCAGGCGTCCTGAGCGTCGCGCTCGCGTACTCCCACCAGCGGGTCCGCCGCGTGAGGCGCCTGCTCAGCCGCCGCGCCGCCCGGCGGGCGGAGCGGGCGTTCGTGGCGGAGGGCACCGAGGTCGTCCGGACCGGCATCCTCGCGGGCGCCGCGCCCGAGTCGGTGTACGTCGCAGCGGGGAGCGCCGGCGCGGACCTCGCTGTGGGCGAGCTGGTCGGCATGGCCCTCGACCGGGGCGCGCGGGTGTTCGAGCTTGCACCCGGCGTCGTCGAGCGCGTCGCGACGACCGTGACGCCCCAGCCGGTGCTCGCCGTCTTCCCGATGCTCGACCTGCCCGAGGTGCCCTCGCGCGCCGACCTCGTCGTCGTGATGGCCGACGTGAGGGACCCCGGCAACGCCGGCACGGTGCTGCGCAGCGCGGATGCCGCGGGCGTCGGTGCCGTCGTGTCCTGCGGGGGCACGGTCGACCCCTACAACCCGAAGGCCGTGCGTGCGTCGGCGGGGTCGCTCTTCCACGTCCCGCTCGTCCTCGGTGACCTCCCGGCAGCGGTCCTCTCCGGGCTCGCAGACGCGGGCTTCCGGCGGCTCGGCGCAGCCGTGCGCGGCGGCGAGGACTACGCAACGGTCGACTGGTCGGTGCGCAGCGCGCTCGTCCTCGGTAACGAGGCCTCAGGGTTGCCGGAGGGGCTCCAGCTCGACGGGCTGGTCGGGATCCCGATGGCCGGGCGCGCCGAGTCGCTGAACGTCGGGATGGCGTGCGCGGTGATCTGCTTCGAGGCGCTCCGCCAGCGCCGGTCTAGCATGCCCCGATGACCGGTCGTGACCTGAGCGGGGAGGTGGCGCAGCTCGAGCGCGAAGCCGCGGACGCACTCGTTGCGGCCAGGTCGACCGGCGAGCTCGAGGAGGTCCAGAGCGCGGTGCTGGGCAGAAGGAGCCCGCTCGCGCGCGCGCACCGGGTCCTTGCCGGGCTCGATCCCGACGAGCGGCGCGCTGCGGGCAAGGCGCTGCACGAAGCGCGGACGCGTCTGGAGACCCTGGCGGCCGAGAGGGCCAAGGCGCTCGCCGCGGCCGAGCGCGCCGCGATGCTCGAGCGCGACCGGCTGGACCTGACGGAGGTCACCGAGAGCGAGGTCCGCTCCGCGCTGAGGAGAGGACGGCTGCACCTCGTGGACCAGACGCGCCGTGAGCTCGAGGACGTGTTCGTCGCGATGGGCTTCACGGTCGCGGAGGGCCCCGAGGCCGAGACCGATTGGTACAACTTCGAGGCGCTGAACATCCCGCCGGCGCACCCCGCGCGCAGCATGTGGGACACCTTCTACCTCGAGCTCGGCCAGCCCGAGACGGTCCTCCTGCGCACGCACACCTCCCCGGTGCAGATCCACCTCATGGAGGAGCGGCCGCCGCCGATCCACGCGGTGATCCCGGGCCGCTGCTATCGGCGCGAGACCCCAGATGCGCGGCATCTGCCGGTGTTCCACCAGATCGAGGGGCTCGTCGTGGACCGCGGCATCACCTTCGCGGACCTCGCGGGCACGATCGAGACGTTCACGACGGCATACTTCGGGGCCGACATCCACTCGCGGCTGCGTCCCGGCTACTTCCCCTTCACCGAGCCCTCTGCCGAGGTGGAGGTGACGTGCACGATCTGCCGGGGCAAGGGCTGCCGGACGTGCTCGTGGACCGGCTGGGTGGAGCTCGCGGGCTGCGGGATGGTGGACCCGGCGGTGTTCGAGGCCGTCGGGATCGACTCCGAGGAGTGGAGCGGGTTCGCCTTCGGCCTCGGCATCGACCGGTGCGCGCAGATGCGCCACGTCATCGCGGACATGCGCGCGATGGTCGAGAACGACGTCCGCTTCCTGAGGCAGTTCTGAGCATGCACGGCGTGCGAGGCGCAACGAGGCCATGAGGGCACCGCTCAGCTGGCTGCGAGATTTCGCCCCGTTCGACACCTCCGAGGTCCCCACGCTCGTGGCCGCCCTCGACGACCTCGGGCTCGTGGTCGAGCGCGTGGAGCGGGTGGGCGAGGGGCTCGGCGACGTCGTCGTCGCGCTGGTCGAGGGCATCGACGCGATCCCCGGCGCGGACCGGATCCGGCTGGTGACCGTGGACGCTGGGGAAGGGCCAGTGCAGGTGGTCTGCGGGGCGTGGAACTTCTCGCCGGGCGACCTGGTGCCGCTGGCCCCGGTTGGCACGGTGCTCCCTGGAGGTGTGCAGATCCAGCGCCGCACGATGAAGGGCGCGACCTCCAACGGCATGCTCTGCTCGGGTCAGGAGCTCCGGCTGTCCGACGACCACGAAGGCATCCTCGTCCTGAACGACGTGGAGGGCGCGCGTCCGGGGATCCCGGTCGCCGAGGCGCTCGGCGTCGAGCCCGACGTGGTCTTCGACATCACCGTCGAGGGGAACCGCCCCGACGCGTGGTCCGTGGCAGGTGTCGCGCGCGACCTCGCCGCAAGGCTCCGCCTGCCCTTCACCCTGCCGCAGCCGGCGCCTCCGCCGGACCTCGGGACGCCGGTCGGCGCGCTCGCGACCTTGGAGATCGCCGACTTGGACCTGTGCCCGCGCATGGTGGTCGTGGTGCTCGACGGCGTGCGCGTGGAGCCGTCGCCCCGCTGGCTCGCCCGCCGCCTCCTGCTCGCGGGCATGCGGCCGATCAACAACGTGGTCGACGCCTCGAACTACGTGATGCTCGAGCTGGGGCAGCCGACGCACCCCTACGACCTCGACCGCCTTGGGGCTCCGGGGCTCCTCGTCAGGCGGGCTCGGCCGGGCGAGACGGTCGTCACCCTCGACGGCATCGAGCGGACCCTCGGGACGCCCGGACGGGGGCTCGGGGACGTCGGGGAGGACTGCCTGATCTGCGACGCGGAGGGATCGCCAGTCGGGATCGGCGGGATCATGGGCGGGGAGTCGAGCGAGATCTCCGACACGACGACGCGCGTGCTGCTCGAGGCTGCGTACTTCTCGCCGATGGCGATCGCCCGGACGTCGAAGCGGCTGGGTCTGCGCACCGAGGCCTCTTCACGTTTCGAGCGGGGGTGCGACCCCTGGGGGATCGACCGCGCGGTCGACCGGTTCTGCGAGCTCCTCGGGGCGCCCGCCGCGACGGGGAGGCTCGACGTGCGGGGCGCGGTGCCCGCTCCCCTGCGCATCAGCGTCGCGGCCCGGCGCGTGCGGGCGGTGCTCGGCGTCGACATCGACCCAGAGGAGGCGGCGTCGCTGCTCGAGCCGCTCGGCTTCGGCGCCGAGCCGGAGCGCGGCGGGCTCCTCGTCACGGTGCCGACGAACCGCCCGGACATCCGGCCCGAACCCCACGGGGTCGACGACGTCATCGAGGAGATCGCCCGAACCTACGGCTACTCGCGCATCGCCCGCCGCAGGCCGTCGTGGCCGGAGCCAGGCGGGCTCAGCGCGTACCAGCGCGAGCGCCGACTGGTCGCGGACGTGATGTGCGGGGTCGGCGGGCTCGAGGCGTGGACGCCGAGCCTGGTCGACGACGCCGACCACGTGGCGATGGGGCTCGACGGGCCTGCCGTCGAGGTGTCGAACCCCGTCGTCAAGGAGGAGGCGTGGCTGCGGCGGTCGATGCTCCCGGGGCTCGTCCGCGCGCTCGCCTGGAACGCGCGCCGGCGCCAGGGGGCGGTCCGCCTCTTCGAGATCGGCGTCGTCTTCTCGCACCCGGGCGCTGGCGGCTCCTCCCGCAGCGCGCGCGTCGCAGGCTCGGGCTCGAAGACCGCGCTGCTGCCGGGCGAGCGCGAGCTGCTGTCGGTGGCGCTCGCGAGCGACGGCGACGACGCGCGCAGCGCGATCGCCGTGTGGCGGGTGCTCGAGGACGCGCTGCGGGTCCTGGAGGCGGACGTCGTGGCCGACGGGTCCATCCCGGGTCTGCACCCCACGCGTGCCGCACGCCTCCAGGTCGCCGGCACGGGCGCGACCCTCGGGTCGGTGGGAGAGGTGGACCCCGCGGTGGCCTCGGCGTTCGGCCACGACCCCGGGCACGGTCGGATCGGCTGGCTGGAGGTGGACCTCGGCGTGCTGCTCGACCCGGCGCTGACCCCGAGGAGACCCGCCGAGGCGCGCACGTTCAGCCGGTTCCCCTCCTCCGACGTGGACGTGGCGCTCGTCGTCGCCGACGAGGTGCCGGCGGCCAGGGTCCAGGCCGCGCTGGTGGCCGGCCTGAGCGGCGCGGATCGCGAGCTCCTCGAGTCGTCCGTCCTGTTCGACGTGTACCGGGGCCCCGGGATGCCCGAGGGGCACCGCAGCCTCGCGTACCGGCTGCGGTTCGCAGCGCCCGACCGGACCCTCACGGACGCGGAGGTCGCGCGCCTGCGCCGGCTGGCCATCGAGGGCGCCGCGGCGGCGGGCGCCACGCTCCGCTGAGCGCCGGTCGTGGGCTGTGCTGTGCTGTGCTGTGCTGTGCTGTGCTGTGCCCTGCCGTGCCGTGCATAGGTATGCATGATCTCGGCTAAACTTGCGGCGTGAAGGCCGGCGTGGTGGGAGCTTCGGGGTACGGCGGGACGGAGCTCCTGCGCATCTGCGCAGCCCACCCCGAGCTCGAGGCCGTCGTGGCGACGGGAGGCGCGAGCGCCGGGGAGCCGGTCGGGCGCCGCACCCCTTCGCTCGCCGCTGCCTACCCGACGCTGCGCTACGAGCAGACCGACCCGAGCGTGCTCCTCGGGCTCGACGTGGTCTTCTTCGCCCTGCCCCACGGCCAGTCGCAGCGGATCATCCCCGAGATCGCAGGCCGGGTCGGCGCCGTCGTCGACCTCGCCGCGGACTTCCGCCTGAAGGACGCGTCGCTCTACCCGCGCTGGTACGGGAGCACCCACGAGGCACCCGAGCTGCTGAGCGAGTTCGTCTACGGCCTGCCCGAGCTCTTCCGCGAAGAGCTCTGCGGCGCGCGCCTGGTCGCGGCAGCAGGCTGCTATCCGACCGCGGCGGCGCTCGCGCTCGCGCCCTTCGCCAGGGCCGGTCTCCTCGACGGCGACGTGATCGTGGACGCCGCGAGCGGCGTCTCGGGCGCGGGCCGCACCACGAGCGAGCGGCTGCAGTTCAGCGCGGTCGACGAGGACTTCGGCGCCTACAGCCTGCTCACGCACCGCCACACCCCCGAGATCGAGCAGCTGCTCGGTCACCGGGCACTGTTCACCCCGCACCTGGTCCCGATGACGAGGGGGCTCCTCGCGACGTGCTACGCGCGACCGGCGCGAGGCCTCACGTCCTCGGAGGCGATGGAGCTCCTCGACGAGGCGTACTCGGGGGAGCCGTTCGTCATCGTGACCGAGGACCCGCCGTCCACGAAGCAGGCGAGCGGCTCGAACACGGCGCACGTGAGCGCACGGGTGGACGAGCGAACCGGTTGGCTCGTCGCCTTGTGCGCCCTGGACAATCTGGTGAAGGGAGCGGCCGGTCAGGCGGTGCAGTGCGCCAACCTCGTGCTCGGTCTCGACGAGGCCGCGGGGCTCCCGCTCGCGGCGGTGTACCCGTGAGCGTCACCGCGCCCAGGGGGTTCGTCGCGGCCGGGGGAGCGGTCGGCATCAAGCCGGCGGGCGCGCCGGACCTCGCCGTCGTCGCGACCGCCGACGGCCGCGCGGTGCCGACGGCTGCGGTCTTCACGACGAACCTGGCTGCGGCGGCACCGGTGCAGGTGAGCCGCGACCACCTGGCGAAGAGCGCGGGGCGCGCCGCGGCGACGGTCCTCACCTCCGGGAACGCGAACGCGGCGACCGGACCGGGGGGGATCGGCGTGGCCCGTCGGCTGTGCGAGCTCGTCGCGGCCGGGGTGGGGGCCGCGCCCCACGAGGTGCTCGTCTGCCAGACCGGGCTCATCGGCGTCCCGTTCCCCTCCGAGGTGCTCGGCGCAGTCGGCCCCGTCGTGGCGGCACGGGCGGCGGGCGAGGAGGCCAGCCGGGCCGCGGCGGACGCGATCTTGACGACGGACACCGTCCGCAAGGTGGCGGTCGCGCAGGTCGCGGCGGGCGGGGGGCGCTGCACGGTCGGCGGCATGGCCAAAGGGGCGGCGATGCTCGCCCCGCGCATGGCCACCATGCTCGCGGTCCTGACGACCGACGCGGAGGTCGCACCCGGCACACTGCGCGTCATCCTGCGCGAGGGGGTCGACGCGTCGTTCAACCGCGTCACGGTCGACGGGTGCACCTCGACCAACGACACGGTCGTCCTCATGGCGAGCGCCTCGGCCGGGGCCGTCCCGCTGGGCGCGCTGGGTGACGCCGTGGCGGAGGTGTGCCGCTCGCTCGCCGACCAGATGGTCGCGGACGCAGAGGGTGCGACCAAGGTGGCGCGCGTCGTCGTCACGGGGGCGGCCTCCGACGCCGAGGCGCACGCGGCCGCGCGGAAGGTCGCGGGCTCGCTCCTGGTCAAGTGCTCGCTGAACGGGGCGGACCCCTACTGGGGACGGGTCGTGAGCGAGCTCGGGTCCGCGGGCGTCGCGTTCGACCTCGGCCGCACGTCGGTCTCCTACGGCGGGACCGTCGTGTGCGCGCAGGGCGCCCCTGCGCCCCACGACGAGAGGGCCGTCGCCGCGCACATGGCAGGGCGGACGGTGGAGATCGCCTGCGACCTCGGGATGGGACCCGGGAAGGGTGCGGTGCTCACCACGGACCTCGGTCACGGCTACATCGACGAGAACCGGGCCACGTCGTGACCGGCCCCGGGCCAGAGGCGGCACGCGCCGCGCTGCTCGTGGAGGCGCTGCCCTACATCCGGCGGTTCCGTGACGCGATCGTCGTCGTGAAGTACGGGGGCAACGCGCTCGCCGGATCCGCGCTGACACCGCTGGCGTCGTTCGCAGAGGACGTCGTCCTGCTGCACTCGGTGGGGATCAGGCCCGTCGTCGTCCACGGCGGCGGGCCGCAGATTGGCGACCTGCTCCGCCGCCTCGGCAAGGAGCCGGAATTCCGGGACGGGCTGCGAGTGACGGACGCCGACACGCTCGAGGTCGCCCGCATGGTGCTCGTCGGCAAGGTGAACCGCGACATTGTCTCGGCGGTCAACGTGCACGGGCCGCTCGCGGTGGGGCTGTCGGGGGAGGACGCCCGCCTGATCACCGCGGCGGCCCACACCGGCGGTCTTGGCTTCGTCGGGACCGTCCTCGGGGTCGACCCGACGATCCTGCGCCGCCTGCTCGCCGAGGGGCTGATCCCGGTCGTCGCGACCATCGGCGCCGACGAGACCGGTCAGGCGTACAACATCAACGCGGACACCGTCGCCGGCGCGATCGCCGAGTCGCTCGCGGCAGAGAAGCTCGTCTTCCTCACCGACGTGGAGGGGCTCCGCGCGGATCCCGCCGACCCGGCCTCCCTCGTGCGGCAGGTGACGGCCGACCAGCTCTCCCAGATGGTCGAGTCGGGCGCCGCGGCGGGCGGGATGGTGCCCAAGGCCCAGGCGTGCGTGCGGGCGGTGCGTGGGGGAGTGGCCCGGGCGCACGTGCTCGACGGGCGCGTCCCGCACGCGCTGTTGCTCGAGCTGTTCACCGACGGCGGCGTCGGCACCATGGTGGTGCCGTGAGGAGGCTGGTGCCGTGAGGAGGCTGGTGCCGTGAGGAGGCTGCGGCGATGACCCTGATGGGGACCTACGCCCCCCCGCCCGTCGTCTTCGTGCGGGGGGAGGGCAGCGTGCTCTTCGACGCAGAAGGGCGTCGCTACCTCGACTTCGTCTCGGGGCTCGCGGTGACCTCCCTCGGGCACGCGCACCCCGACGTCGCGCGCGCGCTGTGCGAGCAGGCCTCGACCCTCCTGCACGTGTCGAACCTCTACGCGAACGCGCTCGCGCCAGAGGTGGCGGCGACGATCGACCGGCTGGTCGGGGGCGGCGAGCGCCCCGCAGGCGGCCAGGTGTTCTTCTGCAACTCGGGCGCCGAGGCGAACGAGTGCGCCCTCAAGCTGGCCCGCAAGTGGGCGGGCCCAGGTCGGCACGGCGTCGTCTCGGCGTGGGGCTCCTTCCACGGCCGGACGCTCGCCACGCTCGCGGCGACGGGCCAGCCCGCCAAGCACCTCCCCTTCGAGCCGCTGCCCGAAGGCGTCGTGCACGTGCCCTACGACGACCTCGACGCCGCCGCGGCGGCGCTCGAGGAGCCGAGGGTCGGCGCGCTGCTCGTCGAGCCGATCCAGGGCGAAGGCGGCGTCGTCGTGCCCTCCTCGGACTACCTCGCCGGCCTGCGCCGGCTGTGCACCGAGCGCGGCGTGCTGCTCATCTGCGACGAGGTCCAGACGGGCCTCGGGCGGACCGGGCGCTGGTTCGCGTTCCAGGCGCAGCCGTTGCGTCCCGACGTGGTCACGATCGCGAAGGCGCTCGGCAATGGCGTGCCGGTCGGAGCGTGCTGGGCGAGCGCCGAGGTCGCGGCGGCCTTCGGGCCGGGCGACCACGCGACGACCTTCGGGGGCCAGCCGCTCGCGATGGCCGCGGTCCGGGCGACGCTCGAGGTGATGGAGCGGGAGGACGTCCCCGCGCGCGCCCGCAGGGCGGGCGCCCGGCTGAAGGAGGGGCTGGCCGCGCTTGCCGGCGTGGTGGCGGTGCGGGGCGAGGGGCTGCTGCTCGCGGCCCAGCTCGGGTCACCGAGCGCAGCCGAGGTGGCGTCTGCGGCGCTCGAGCGCGGGCTCCTCGTGAACGCGGTGCGACCGGACGCGTTGCGCCTGGCGCCATCGCTGCTCGTCGACGACGGGGTCGTCGACGAGGCGCTCGGACTGCTCCTGGGCGCGCTGGAGGAGGTGCTCGGCTCAGAGCCGGCCGCGACGACCGGGGACGCCCCGTGAAGCTCGGCAGGACCCAGCGCCAGCACCGCATCGCACGGCTGCTCGAGCAGCAGCCGGTCGGGAGCCAGCAGCTGCTCGTGGAGCTGCTGGCCGCAGAGGGGATCGAGGCGACCCAGACGACGGTCTCCCGGGACCTGGAGGAGCTGGGTGCCCAGAAGGTCCGCCTGCCGGGCGGTGAGACCGCGTACGCGCTTCCCGACCTCCCGGTCCAGCAGGTCGCACCTGTTGACCACCTCCGGCGGGTGCTGGGGGAGTGGGCGGTGGAGATCGGGTCGTCTCAGAACCTGGTCGTGTGCCGCACGCCGCCGGGCTGCGCGCACGTCGTCGCGTCGGCGCTCGACCGGAGCGGCCTCGAGGGCGTCATCGGCACCGTCGCGGGCGACGACACCCTGCTCGTGGTGGTCGCCGAGAGCCACCGGGCCCGGGACGTCGCAGCGCGGCTCGCAGCGCTGGCCGGGCTGGACGCAGGGTTCGAGAACGCGACACCCGGGACGGCCGGGACGCCCAAGAACGCGACGCCCGGG
>JAJYXS010000064.1 GCA_021801615.1 Actinomycetes bacterium | reverse complement strand
GCCTGGACGAGCTCGTGACGCGGACCTACGAGCTCGAGGACGTGAACCAGGGCTACCAGGACCTGCGTGACGGGAAGAACGTCCGCGGGCTGATCGTGTACGACTGAGCCGACCGAGCCTTGCCAGGCTGCAATCGTCCGCACCCCGTCCCCGTGTTGACCGGCGCTGCTCGGCCGGCGCCCTGGCGAGCCGAGGCGCAAGAGCCGTGACCGCCCGGCCCGGCGAGCTCCTGAGGGAGCCGACCGCAGAGGCGCTCTCTTGCTCGAGGCTCGTGCACTACGTGGACTGGCTCGCGCGACGAGGACGCAGCTTCGCTGACTACGACGCGCTCTGGCAGTGGTCGGTGACCGACCTCGTCGGGTTCTGGTCGTCGCTGTGGGACTACTTCGGGATCGAGTCCGCGACGCCCTACGACGAGGTGCTGCCGGAGCGGCCGACCATGCCCGGGGCGCGCTTCTTCGGTGGGGCGCGGCTGAACTACGTCCGTCACGCGCTGCGCAGCTTCGAGGGCAGCCGTCCGGTGGTCCTCGCCTACTCGCAGACCCGCAGGCCCACCAGCCTTCGCATCGACGAGCTGCAGGATCTGGTCGCGCGGGCGCGCTCAGGCCTCGAGCGCCTCGGGGTCCGTCCGGGGGACCGCGTCGCCGCCTACCTGCCGAACATCCCCGAGACCCTCGTCTCGCTCCTTGCCGCAGCGAGCATGGGCGCGATCTTCTCGAGCTGCGCTCCCGAGCTCGGGCGGCGAAGCGTGGTCGACCGCTTCTCCCAGATCGAGCCGACGGTGCTCCTGGCAGTCGACGGGTACCGCCACGCGGACAGGGCGATCGACCGGCGTGGCGAGCTGGCCGAGATCCGCAAAGGGCTGCCAAGCCTTCGCCACGTGGTGCACGTGCCATACCTCGGGGGTCGGGTCGAGGACGCCCTCGCATGGGACGACCTGCTCGGCGAGCCCGCCCCGCTCGTCGTCGACCCGGTCGTCTTCGACCATCCGCTCTACATCCTGTACTCGTCGGGCACCACCGGGCCGCCCAAGCCGATCGTGCACACCCACGGCGGCATCGTGGTCGAGCACCTGAAGAACCACGCGCTCAGCTGGGACCTCCGGCCCGGCGACCGCATGCTCTGGTTCAGCACGACGTCGTGGATGATGTGGAACGCGCTCGTCTCGGCGCTGCTCTGCGGCGCCTCGATCGTCCAGCTCGACGGGAGCCCCGTGCACCCGGACCTGCGCTTCCAGTGGCAGCTCGCAGAGGAGACCGAGGCCACGTTCTTCGGCGTCAGCACCGCCTACCTCATGGCCTGCAGGCGGGAGGGGATCCGCCCGGCCTCAGAGCTCGACTTGAAGCTGCGCCAGGTGGGCTGTGCGGGATCTCCTCTGCCGGTCGACGGGTTCGTCTACGCCTGCGAGGAGCTCGGCCCGGACTGTGTGCTGAACGTCGGGAGCGGGGGGACCGACCTGTGCTCGGGGATCGTCCAGGGCAATCCGCTGCTCCCCGTGTACGCAGGCGAGATCTCCGGCCGTTGTCTCGGGGTGGCCGCCTACGCCTTCGACGTCGAGGGCCGGCCGGTCACCGACGAGATGGGCGAGCTCGTGATCACCCGGCCCCTTCCTTCGATGCCGCTCGGCTTCTGGAACGACCCGGACGGCGCTCGCTACGAGGCGGCGTACTTCGATCGGTACCCCGGGGTCTGGCGGCAGGGCGACTGGATCTGCTTCCGGCCGCGGGGAAGCTCGATCGTGAGCGGCCGGTCGGACGCCACGTTGAACAGGGGCGGCGTGCGCCTCGGGACCAGCGAGTTCTATGCGGTGCTCGGCGAATTCGACGAGATCGAAGACTCCCTCGTCGTCCACCTGGAAGACGACGAGGGGGGTCCGGGCGAGCTCGTGCTCTTCGTCCGCCTCGCCGCCGCCGGTGCCGGCGGGAGCGGGACCGGCGCCGGAGGCGCGGCACTGAGCGAGGAGCTGCGCGACGCGATCGTCGGCGCGTTGCGCGAGCAGCTGTCTCCTCGCCACGTCCCCGACAGCATCGTCGTGGTTCCTGCGATCCCCTACACCCTGACGGGCAAGAAGCTCGAGGTCCCCGTGAAGCGGATCCTCCAGGGGTTCGAGCTCGGGCGGGCTGCGAGCGTCGACGCCCTCGCCGATCCCGACGCGCTCTGCTGCTACGTCGAGCTCGCCGCGGCGCGCACCGGGAGGAAGCGGTGAGTAGGGTCTCGCCGTCGGGGCCGGTCGGACGAATTGCGAATCGGAGGCGAGGGCGAATTGGGGGCAAAGGTGCGCGACCCGAGTGAGCCGAGCCGGCGGAGTCGCCGGTCGATGCAATGTCCGGGCGAGCGCGCCGGGGCAGAGGAGCGCGGCGTCGCCGGCGAGCGCGCCGGGGCAGAGGAGGAGGACGTGATCGTCGGCGAGCTTCTCGTCGAGGTCGTCTCCATCGACGGCATGTGCGGCGTCTATTGAGCGGATCGAGCGGGGCCGCGCAGGCCGGGGCGCGCCCGGTGCTGCAGGACGCGTGGGCGCTCAGCCCGAGCGTCTCGCTTCGCGCGGAGCCGTTCGGGGCGACCGCGTACGACTTCTCGACCCGCCAGCTGTCCTTCCTCGAGCACCCGAGGCTCGCCGAGCTCGTCCGCCGCCTCGGCCATCACCCCTCCGCCCTCCAGGCGTGCAGGGCGTTGGGGATCGAGGGCTCCGAGCTGTCCAGGTTCGGCGAGGCGCTCCGCCTGCTGGCAGAGACCGGGGTGCTCGTGCGCCAGGGCGCGGCCGCGCCTGGCGACGAGCCGAAGCCGGCGCTTCGGGTGAGCGGCGACGCAAGGAGCCCTGCAGCCGCCCGAAGGAGGTCGGCGGCTGCTGGGCGGCCTCTCACCGAAAGGCTCGAGCGCGGGCTCCCAGCACCGATCTGCCTCACGTGGGAGCTCACCTACGCGTGCAACCTGGCGTGCGTCCACTGCCTCTCCAGCTCGGGCAGGCGTGATCCCGACGAGCTGTCCACCCGGGAGTGCGAGGCGCTGATCGACGAGCTGTGCGAGCTGGGGGTCTTCTACGTGAACATCGGCGGAGGCGAGCCGACGATCCGGCGCGACTTCTGGCACCTGGTCGAGTACGCGACCGCACATCGGGTGGGCGTGAAGTTCTCGACCAACGGCACGCGGATCACTGCCGCGGCGGCGGAGCGGCTCGCGGCGAGCGACGCCGTGGACGTCCAGCTCTCCCTCGACGGCGCGACGGCCGAGGTGAACGACGCCGTGCGCGGCGCGGGCAGCTACGCGACCGTGAGGCGGGCGATGGCGCACCTCGCCGAGGCGGGGGTGGCAGGGTTCAAGCTGTCGGTCGTCGTCACCCGGGACAACGTCGGCCAACTCGACGACTTCGAAGCCCTCGCGTCCGAACACGGCGCGAAGCTGCGCCTGACGCGCCTTCGCCCCTCGGGTCGCGGGGCCGCCGTGTGGGAGCGCCTGCGTCCGACGCCCGAGCAGCAGCACCTCCTCTACGAGTGGCTGCGTGCCCGGGGAGACGAGGTCCTGACCGGCGACTCCTTCTTCCACCTCGGCGCCTACGGGGAGCCGCTCCCGGGGCTGAACCTCTGCGGCGCGGGCCGGGTCGTCTGCCTGATCGACCCTGTCGGGGACGTGTACGCCTGCCCCTTCACGATCCACGAGGACTTCCGCGCCGGCAGCGTCCGGTCCCCCGGCGGCTTCACCGAGGTCTGGCGCTCCTCGGCGCTGTTCGGCGCTCTGCGGGAGCCGACCGGGCGCACCGGGTACGCCGCGCACGCCGGGCGCAGCGGGTCCCCCGGGCGCACCGCGTGCACCGCGTGCTCCTCCTTCGGCACCTGCCGCGGAGGGTGCATGGCGTCGAAGCACTTCACCGGGCTCCCCCTCGACGGCCCGGACCCCGAGTGCGTGAAGGGCCACGGGGAGGTGCCGCTCTCGCGTGTGGACGCCGGGAGCGTGCCGCGTCCGTCGGCCGACCACTCGCGCGTGCGGTCCGTGCCTGGGCCCGTGCCCGGTTCGGTGCCGGTCGTGCTGTCCAGTCCGGCGGCTCGGCGGACGCCCGCTGCCCTCCTCGCCCGGCCGGCCAGCTCACGGGGCTGACCGGGAGGCGAGGGCGCACGTCGTGGCCGGTCGCTGGTTCGAGAGCGTGGCTGTGGCCCAGCGCCGAGCTCGCCGTCGGCTGCCGAGGTCGGTGTACGCCGCGATCGTCGCGGGCTCCGAGCGCGGCATCACGATGGAGGACAACCTGGCCGCGTTCGGCGAGCTCGGGTTCGCGCCGCGCGTGGCCGGTCAGCCCGCCAGCCGGGAGCTCGAGACCACGCTCATGGGCCAGCAGCTGTCGTTCCCGGTCGTGGTCTCCCCCACTGGCGTCCAGGCGGTGCACCCCGAGGGGGAGGTGGCCATCGCACGCGCTGCCGCCAGCCGAGGTGTCGCCGCCGGCCTCAGCTCGTTCGCGTCGAAGCCGGTCGAAGAGGTGGTCGCGGCCAATCCGAGGACCTTCTTCCAGCTGTACTGGTCGGGGAGCCGCGACGACATCGCCGGCAGGATGGAGCGGGCCCGCGCGGCAGGGTGCGTGGGGATGATCGCCACTCTCGACTGGTCGTTCGACACGGCGAGGGACTGGGGGAGCCCGTTCATCCCCGATCGGCTCGACGCCCGTGCCGCGCTCCGGCTCGCGCCGGAGGTGCTCGCCCGGCCGGCCTGGCTTTGGTCGTACCTGCGCGCGGGGGCCCTTCCGGCGCTCACGGTCCCGAACATGGCACTCCGGGGCGAGCCGGCGCCGAGCTTCTTCGGCGCGTACGGCGAGTGGATGCAGACGCCCCCACCCACCTGGGACGACGTGGCGTGGATGGTGTCGACCTGGCGGGGGCCGTTCATGCTCAAGGGCGTGATGCGCGTCGACGACGCCAAGCGCGCCGTGGACGCGGGCGTCACGGCCATCTCGGTGTCGAACCACGGCGGCAACAACCTCGACGGGACGCCTGCGTCGATCCGAGCGCTCCCCGCGGTCGCCCGGGCGGTGGGCGACCAGGTCGAGGTGGTGCTCGACGGCGGGGTGCGGCGCGGTTCGGACGTCGTGAAGACCCTCGCCCTCGGCGCCCGTGCGGCGATGGTCGGCCGCGCGCCGCTGTGGGGTCTGGCCGCCAGCGGCCAGGCCGGCGTGGAGAACGTGCTCGACGTCCTGCGCTCGGGGATCGACTCGACGTTGCGGGCGATCGGTCGGTCGTCGGTGCACGAGCTGTGCGACGGAGACGTCGTCGTGCCTGCCGGCTTCGTGCGGCAGCTCGGTTGAGGTGGCCGGGCCGTGGCGGTGAGACCGGTCGCCGTGGTCACCGGTGCCGCGCGGGGGATCGGCGCGGCCACGGTCCGGGGGCTGGCGGCGCTGGGCTGGCGCGTCGTCGCCGTCGACCGGTGCGAGGACGACCCGGTCGTGCCGTACCGGCTGGCCTCCAGGGCGGAGCTCGAGGCCGTGGTGGAGGAGGCCGGGGACGACGTGGTCGCGGCGATCGCGGACGTGCGCGACCTCGAGGCGCTCGAAAGGATCGTCCTCGACGCCGAGGCGCGCTGGGGAGGGGTGGACGCCGCGGTCGCCGCCGCGGGCGTCGTCGCGGGCGGTGCGCCGGCCTGGGAGGTCCCCGTCGAGGTCGAGCGGGCCGTCCTCGACGTCGATCTCGGGGGCGTGCTCACGCTCGCACGTGTCGCGATCCCGGCGATGCTCCGGCGGCCGCAGCCGCGGCGGGGCCGGTTCCTCGCCGTGGGCTCCGCGGCGGACACGAGAGGGCTGCCGTCGCTCGCCGCCTACTGCGCGGCGAAGTCCGCGGTCGCGGGCTTCGTCCGCGCGCTCGCGGTGGAGCTCGGTGACCAGGGGATCACCGCCAACGCGGTCAGCCCGGGATCGACCGGGACGGCGGTCCTCGAGGCGTCGGCCGACCTCTACGGGCTTTCCTCGGCCGCCGTCTTCGCCGACCAGCAGCCGATCCGTCGCCTGCTCGCACCGGAGGAGATCGCGCGCGTGCTCGTCTTCCTTGCGGACGGGTGCTCGGGCGGCATCACCGGCGCGGTGGTGCGCGTCGACGGTGGGCTTTCGCTCTGAGCGCTCTGAGCCGCCCCCACCGGTCCGGGCGGCCGGCGGCGTCGGCGTCCTCGATCCCGCGGCGCTCGGCGTGCGGCCCGACGAGCCGTTCCCCCAAGGGGTACGAGTGGACCTCGCGCCGGACGTCCGCTGCCTGGCGCCGGGGGTCCTGTTCGGGGGGACGCCGCCGCGCGTGGTGCGTCTCGGCCGACGCGGCGCCGAGCTGCTGGGCGCGCTGGAGCGCGGGCCGGTCAACGGGACGGCGTCGGCCCGGCTCGTCCGCAGGCTGACCGACGTGGGCATCGCGATCCCGCGCCCGTGCGGAGCCGACGTCGCGCACGCAGCGACCCACGACGTGACGGTCGTCGTCCCGGTGCGCGATCGCCCCGCCGAGCTCGCCGGTTGCCTGGAATCGCTCGGGAGCCGCCACCGAGTCGTCGTCGTCGACGACGGGTCCCTCGACCCGGCCGCGGTGGCCGCGATCTGCCGTGAGCGCGGCGCAGACCTGGTCCGAAGGGAGGTGCCGGGGGGCCCCGCCGCGGCGCGCAACGCCGGGCTGCGCGCCGTCAGCTCCGAGCTGGTCGCGTTCGTCGACAGCGACTGCCTGCCGGGGCCTTGCTGGATCGAGGGGCTCTCAGCGCACTTCGTCGACCCGCTCGTCGCGGGCGCAGCTCCGCGCATCGTGCTGCCGGCCGGGTGGAGGGGCTCCTCGCTCATGGACCTGGGCCGCAGCGCTGCCCCCGTCCACCCCGCAAGCAGGGTCCCCTACGTCCCGGCGGCGGCCGTCGTGCTCCGGCGCGCCGCGCTGGGCGCAGGCTACGACGAGCGGCTCCGCTACGGCGAGGACGTGGACCTCGTGTGGCGCCTCGTCGAGGCCGGCTGGAGGATCCGCTACGTGCCCGACGTCGAGGTCGCGCACCGGGATCCTGTGGAGATCCTGCAGCGTCTCAGGCGACGCTTCTTCTACGGAACCTCGGTCGGTCCGCTCGCGCGGGCGCACCCGGGCACGCTCGGCCACCTCGTCGTGGGCGTCGGGCCCGCGTGCGCCGTCTGCTGCCTCCTCCTGGGCGCTCCGGGCCTCGCAGCGCTCGCATGGGCGGCCACGGCGGCGCACCTCGCCCGGCGTCTCCGCCCCTTTGGGACCAAGAGCCGCTTCGCCCTCGCGCTCTCGAGCGTCCAGGTGCTCCACGCGTGGGTCGGGCTCGGCAGGTGGTGCACCACCTTCGGCGTGCCGCTGCTGGGTGCCTCGGCGCTCGGGTGGCGCACGCGCCCGGCTCGCCGGGCACGTCGGGCGCTGGCGGTGCTCGTCGGCTCGGCGCTGCTCGCCAGACTCGTGGGCGAGCGCGGAGGGGACCGGCGCGTGGTGGTGGACGACTGCCTGGGCGGGCTCGCCTACGGCTGCGGGGTGGTGGCCGGCTGCGCGCGCGCCGGCGTCGTGGGCCCGTTGCTCCCGCGGATCGCCCGCCAGACCTTCTCCGGGGTGGCGGGCATGTCGAGGTGGCGCACGCCGAGGTGAGCGAGCGCGTCGACCACCGCGTTCTGGACCGCAGGCGTCGAGCCGATGGTGGCGGACTCCCCGATGCCCTTCACGCCGAGCTCGTTGCGCGGCGTCGGGGTCTCCATCGTCGCCGTCTCGAAGCTCGGGAGCTCCGTGGCGCTGACGAACAGGTAGTCCGCGAGGCTCGTGGTGAGGGGGTTGCCCAGCTCGTCGTAGCGGAACTCCTCCAGCAGCGCCTGCGCCGCCCCCTGGGCGAGCCCGCCGTGGACCTGTCCCTCGGCGAGCAGCGGGTTCACGATGCGGCCGGCGTCGTCGAGCGCGACCATGCGGCGCAGGGCGACGCGTCCGGTCTCGACGTCCACCTCCACCACCGCCAGGTGCGCCCCGAAGGGGAACGTCGGCCCGGGCGAGGGGTAGTCCACCTCGGAGAGCAGCGGCATGCCCTTCTCGATCGCCGCGGCCGCGAGCTCCCCCCAGCTGCGCCTCGAGGCGGGCGACCCCGCGACCTGCAGACCGGTGCCGTCCTGGGCGACGACGTCGTCCGCGGAGGCCTCGAGGAGCTGCGCGGCCAGCTCCTTGGCCGCATCGAGGACCTCGACCGCAGCCTTCCTCGCGGCCATGCCTCCCATCTGCAGCGAGCGCGAGCCGTAGGTGCCGACGCCGCGGGCGACGAGGTCGGTGTCGGAGTGGACGAACACGACGTCATCGAGCGGGACCCCGAGCTCGTCGGCGACGAGCATCGACCACGCGGTGTCGTGGCCCTGGCCGTGGGGGGAGGTCCCCGTCTTCACGACGACCTTGCCGTCGGGGCGCACCTCGACCGAGGAGAACTCGCTTCCCGGGACGCCGTTGGTGATCTCGACGTAGACCGACAGCCCGATGCCGAGCTGGACGGGCTCGCCCGACTCGCGTCGCGCCCGCTGTTCGGTGCGCAGCTCCTCGTAGCCCGCGACCTCGAGCAGCCTCGCCAGCGCGGCGTCGTAGTCGCCGATGTCGTACTCGGTGCCGGTGGCGTTGGTGTAGGGGAACGGGTCGGTCCCCCTCACGAGGTTGCGCAGGCGCACCTCCGCGGGGTCGATCCCGACCTCGGCCGCGAAGATGTCCATCGCCCTCTCGATGGCGGCGGTGGCCTCGGGCCGCCCGGCGCCGCGGTAGGCCACGACCGGCGTCGTGTTCGTGACGACGGAGGTGAAGTGGCACTCGGCCTTGTCGATCGCGTAGGTGCCGGTGAGCATCATGCGCGTGAACATCGGCAGGAAGGCGCCGAGGGCGGGGTAGGCGCCGGAGTCCTGGACGATCTCCAGGCGGTAGGCCAGGACGCGCCCGTCGCGCGACCCGCCGATCGTGACCTGCTGGAACTGCGCGCGTCCGTGACCGAGGCTCACCATGGACTCCGAGCGCGTCTCGACCCAGCGGACCGGACGCCCGAGCCGCCGCGCGATCGCGGCGACGAGGACCTCTTCTGGGTACGTCGCCGACTTCGAGCCGAAGCCGCCGCCGACGTCCGGCGAGACGACGTGCACCGCCGCGGTCTCCAAGCCGAGCTGGCGGGCGATCGCGTCCCGCAGCGCGAAGGGTGCCTGGCTCGAGGCGAAGACCGTGAGCCGTCCGTCGGCCTCGACGCGCGCGGCCGCCGCCCGTACCTCGAGCGGGCAGGGCGCGAGGCGCTGGTTCACGATGCGCTGGCTGACCACGACCTCGCAGCCCTCGAAGAGCGACTCGTCGCGCTCGAACGACGGCTCGAAGGCGACGTTGGTCCCCGCCTCGTCGAACAGCGCCACGGTCCCGCTGAGCGCCTCTTCGGGGTCGACCAGGGCCGGCAGCGGCTCGTAGTCGACCTCGATCAGCTCGAGGGCGTCGACCGCCTCGGCTAGGGTCTCTGCGACGACGGCGGCGACCAGGTCGCCGACGAAGCGGACCTTGCCGTCGCAGAGCAGCGGACGCGCCATGCGTGCATCGATCACGGGCAGCTCGGGGGCGAGCGGCGGGAGACCGAGGTCGGCACCGGTCAGGACCTCCACCACCCCTGGCGCGCCGGCCGCCGCCGAGACGTCGAGACGCCCGACACGTGCGTGGGCGAGCGGTGAGTGGAGGAAGCCGACCCAAAGCGCAGAAGGGAGGTCGAGGTCGGCGACGTAGGAGCCGCCGACGGTGAGGAACTTCGGGTCCTCCTTGCGGAGGACGCGGTTGCCGAGGATGCTCACAGCCTCTCCCGTGGTCGCGTGCCGGTGGCGCAGCTTACCGTTGCCGCTCGGCTCGGAGGAGGGGGGTTAACCTCGTGCCCCGTGGCCTTCCCCTCCGATCTCGAGATCGCACGCGGCGCCTGCTTGAAGCCGCTGCAGGAGATCGCGGCGACGATGGGGATCGGCGAGCACCTGCTGGAAGCCTACGGGCCTGCGGTCGCCAAGATCCGGCTCGAGGCGATCCAAGAGCTCGCCGACCGTCCGAAGGCGAAGTACGTCGTGGTGTCGGCCGTCACCCCGACGCCCCTCGGCGAGGGCAAGACGACCACCACCGTCGGCTTGGGCCAGGCGATGCGCCACATCGGCAAGCAGGCGACGGTCGCGATCCGCCAGCCGTCGATGGGCCCGACCTTCGGGATCAAAGGCGGGGCGGCGGGAGGCGGCTACAGCCAGGTCGTCCCGATGGAGCTCTTGAACCTCCACCTCACCGGCGACTTCCACGCGGTCACCGCCGCCCACAACCTCCTCTCTGCGATCGTCGACAACCACCTCTACCAGGGCAACGCGCTCGGGCTCTCCCTGGAGGACATCGTCTGGCGGCGAGTCCTGGACGTGAACGACCGTTCGCTTCGGAACGTCGTGATCGGCCTGGGCCCCCGCGAGGACGGCGTCACCCGCCAGGCCGGTTTCGACATCACCGCGGCCTCCGAGGTGATGGCGATCTTCGCCCTCGCCACGTCGCTTCAGGACCTGCGGGCCCGCCTCGGGCGGATCGTCGTCGGCTACACGGGCTCCGGCACCCCGGTCACCGCCGAGGAGCTGAGGGCCGCCGGCGCGATGGCCGTCTTGCTGCGCGACGCGCTCAAGCCGAACCTCCTGCAGACCTTGGAGCACACGCCCGTCCTGGTCCATGCAGGGCCCTTCGGGAACATCGCCCACGGCAACAGCTCGATCCTCGCCGACCAGATCGGCATCAGAGCCGGCGACTTCCTCGTGACCGAGGCCGGCTTCGGGGCGGACATGGGCGCGGAGCGGTTCTTCAACATCAAGTGCCGCACCTCGGGCCTCGCCCCGGACGCCGCCGTCGTCGTCGCGACCGTCCGGGCGCTGAAGGCCCACTCGGGCAACCACCGCATCGTGGCCGGGAGACCCCTCCCCGAGGCGCTCCTCGCCGAGAACCCCGACGAGGTGCACGAAGGCGGCGCGAACCTGCGCAAGCAGATCGAGAACATCCAGATCCACGGCGTGACCCCGGTCGTCGCCGTCAACGCCTTCCCGGCCGACCATCCCTCCGAGTGGTCGGCCGTCGCGGAGATCGCGGCATCGATGGGGGTGAGGAGCGCCGTCTGCCACCACTTCACCGAGGGGGGCGCCGGCGCGGTCGAGCTGGCGGAGGCCGTCGTGGAGGCGGCCGAGGAGCCCTCCCGGTTCCAGATGCTCTACCCCGACGACATGGCGCTGCGTGACAAGATCTACACGGTCGCGACCAAGGTGTACGGCGCAAAGGACGTGTCGTACTCGCCCGACGCCGCACGCGCGCTCGACCGCTACGAGTCGGCCGGGTTCGGGCACCTTGCCGTGTGCATCGCGAAGACCCATCTTTCGATCTCCTCGGACCCCGCCCTGAAGGGCGCCCCGACGGGGTGGACCCTTCCGGTCCGAGACGTGCGCGCTTCGGTCGGCGCGGGCTTCG
>JAJYXS010000205.1 GCA_021801615.1 Actinomycetes bacterium | reverse complement strand
CCGACGGACGCGCCAGCGCCCGCAACGAGTACGCCGCGACCGTCGTCTTCGCGGGCAGGTTCTGGCTCCAGTCGATGAGCACCTTCCCCGGACGCAGGTCCTTGCGCATCTTCACGACGACGAGGTTCGGGTGCTCGCGCTCGACGGTGCGGGCGATCTCCAACGCTTCCTCGCGCACCGGCTCCCACGGCCGCTCCGGCTGGAGCGCCACGTACAGCTGAAGGCCTTTCTTCCCGCTCGTCTTCGCACGCGCGGGCGCGAGCCCCCGCTCCGCGAGCACGCGGGCGATGGTCTGGGCCACCGCGCAGCACTCGACGATCGTCGCGGGCGCACCGGGGTCGAGGTCGAACACCATCTGGTCGAAAGGCCCGTACTCCGCGGGCCGCCGGCTCCTCCAGAGGGGCACGTGCAGCTCCAGCGCGGCGAGGTTCGCAGCCCAGACGAGCGAGGCCACGTCGCCGATCGCCGGGGCGTGGATCACCGGCATGTCGGTACGGGTCGAGCGCGGGACGTCGATCGCGCGCAGCCAGTCCGGCGCGCCGCGCGGGACGCGCTTTTCGAAGAACGACACGCCGCCGACCCCGTCGGGGAAACGCGCGAAGGTCACGGGGCGGCCCTGGAGGTGCGGCAGGAGCACGGGCGCGACTCGCACGTAGTAGTCGATGAGGTCCGCCTTCGTGAAGCCGGCCTCGGGGTACAGGAGCTTGCCGAGATTGGTGAGCGTGAGGAGACGCCCCTCGACCTCCGTGACCACCCTGTTGTCGGCGCGCACCGGGGTGTCAGGTGGACGGTCGCTGGGATGTCGCCCAGGTCCACTGTTGTCGGCGCGCACCGGGGTGTCGGTCCGCACCGGGGCTCCCGTGGCACCCGGCGCCCGGCGCTCAGGGCTCACGGACCACGTCGGCGGCCGGCACGTCGCGAAGGCCTAGCCACGCCGGCTGGCGCATGCGCCCTGCGCGAGTCCACGCGCTGAAGCGCACCTCCCCCACGAGGTCGGGCTCCACCCAGGTCGCGCCTGCGGCGTCAGCCGGCGGCAGCGGCGTGACGAACGGGGAGCTCGCGCGCCGCCGGGCCCGAAGGCGCGGCACGAGCGCGGCGATCGCCTCCTCGCTGAAGCCGGTCCCCACCTTGCCCACGTAGACGAGCCCGTCGCCGAGCCCCCCCTTGCCGAGCCCGCCCGTCGCCCCCTCGCCGGGGATCCCGACCAGCAACGCGCCGAAGCCTGCCCGCGAACCTCTCGGCGCACTGAACCCTCCGATCACAACGCTCTGGGTGCGCTGCAGCTTCACCTTCACCCAGTCGGGGCTGCGCTGGCCCGGCCGGTAGGGGCTGTCGGCGCGCTTGGCGACCACCCCTTCGAGACCGGCTGCCTGCGCGGTGGAGAGCACGTCGGCGCCCGGCCCCTCGTGCGACGGCGGGACCGCCCAGCGCTCGCCTGCGAGGTCGAGGCCTTCGAGGAGCCGACGCCGCTCGACGTAGGGCAACGAGAGGGTCGAGGAGCCGTCGAGGTGGAGGAGGTCGAAGATCATGTAGGTGACCGGCACCGTCGCTGCCAGCCGACGCGCGCGCGCGGCGTCGTCGACGAGCATGCGCGGCTGGAGCGCCTGGAAGCTCGGCCGGCCGCTCTGGTCGAGCGCGACGATCTCTCCGTCGAGCAGCGCCTGACGGGAGCCCAGCGCGTCGCCGAGCGTCCGGAGCTCGGGGTACGCGGCCGTCCGGTCGAGCTCGGCGCGCGAGGAGAGGCGGACCCGCCCGCCCTCCACGTACGCGATCGTGCGGACGCCATCCCACTTGAACTCGTACCGCCAGTCCGCGCCCCGCTCGACGGGCAGGCCTCCGGAGACCGCGAGCATCGGGCGGACCCGCTCGGGAAGCGGCTCCCAACCGCCGGGCTCGGGATCCCCTCGGTGGATCATCCAGCGGTCTCCGTGCGTCCTGTACAGGACGAAGCTCGCGTCCACCCGCGAGCCGTGGAGGTGGAACTTCACCTCCCGGTCGGTCCATTCGGTCGCCTCGTAGGTGCCCTGGTCCCAGATCCTCACCTCGCCGGCGCCGCGCTCGCCCTTCGGGATGGTCCCCTCGAACGAGCCGTACTCGAGCGGATGGTCCTCGACGTGGACCGCGAGACGGTCGGTCGCCTTGTCCGTCGGCAAGCCCTTCGGCACCGCCCATGACGCGTAGACGCCGTCACGCTCGAGCCGAAGGTCCCAGTGGAGCTGTCGGGCGTGGTGCTCCTGGATCACGAAGGACGGGTCGCGCGGCGTTCGCCCAGGCTACGCGAGCCGGGCGGCCGCGGCCGACGCCACGACGTCCGGCGCGGCGGCCCACGCGCGCGCCACCCGGGCGAGAAGGCCCCGCAGCTCGTCGGCAAGCCGGAGCGCTACCGCCCGGGAGTCTCCTGCGGGGAGCGGGACGGGCTCGCTCAGCGGATCGAGGCCCGAGACGGCGAGGATCGCACGGCGCAGCGACTGCATTGCGGCGATCAGGCCTTCGGCCCCGGTGCCGTGCCGCTCCATGCACACGGAGAGCGCGAGCGGCAACGTCAGGGGCGCCGTGGCGAGCACGTCGTCGGTCGCGCACGCGAGCACCGCCGCGACCTCGGCCGCCACCCGGCGCTCGGAGGCCCCATCCTCCTCGGCCTCCGCCCGGGCGACCTCGGGCCCACGCTCCTCGCGGGAACCGGCCGAGCCCCGCCCGGGGCCGCAGCCCGCGAGCAAGGTCGGAGGGCAGACCTGTCCTCGAGCCGTGCTTCGCACTCCTCTAGCATTCCAAGCCGGTACGGCGGAGTGGTGGATGGTGGCCTCGCGAGGCGATGGAGGCACGCCGTAGGGGCCGAGCGGGCGCCGAGGCGGCCGCCACGCCGCCACCTGGGACCTCCGCCCCTGCTCCAAGGAGGGGACCGGTGGTTGAATCGGGTTGAATCGACCGAATCGAGTCGATCGAGGATCGACAGGTCCGACGAAAGGGGACGCCGATGGCCAGAGCAGTCTGGACCGGGTCGCTCAGCTTCGGCCTGGTGAACGTGCCCGTGGCGCTCTTCGCCGCCACCGAGGAGAGGTCGATCCGCTTCCACCAGTTCCAGGCGGGCACCTCCGACCGGGTCCGGAGCAAGCGAGTGAACGAGCGGACCGGCGAGGAGGTGCCCTACGAGGACGTCGCCAAGGGCTACGACCTCGGCGGTGGCGAGTACGTCATGCTCGACGCCGCAGAGATCGCCGCGGTCGCCCCGGGGCGCTCGCAGACCATGGACGTCTCCGCCTTCGTCGACCTCGCGGAGATCGACCCGGTCTATTTCGGGCGCAGCTACTACCTCGCGCCCCCGGCCAAGGGCGGCGGTTCGGGAGCGGAGCGCGCCTACGGGCTGCTGCGCGAGGCGATGTTGCAGGCGGGCAAGGTCGCGCTCGCCACGTTCGTGCTGCGCGAGAGGCAGTACCTCGTCGCCGTCCGGCCGCGGCCCGACGTCCTCGTCGTCGAGACCCTCTTCTACGCCGACGAGGTGCGCGACCCGCTGGAGGAGATCGGCAGCCTGCCCGTCGAGGCCGAGTGGTCGCCGCGTGAGCTCGAGATGGCCACGATGCTCATCGACTCCATGACGTCCAAGTGGGACCCCGCCCAGTACCACGACGCATACCGCGAGCGGCTCACCGACCTCATCGAACGCAAGCGCGCCGGCGGCACGGTGGCCGTGGAGCCCCGAGCCCCTGAAGGTGCGCCGGTGGTCGACCTCCTCCAGGCGCTCGAGGCGAGCCTGCGCGCGACGCGCGCGCAGGCCTCTCGAGCCTCCTGAGCCTTCCTACGCCCTGCCACGGCCGTCCGAGGCCGAGCCGTCCGAGGCCGAGCCGTCCGAGGCCGAGCCGTCCGAGGCCCCGACGAGGATCTCGAGCGCCAGGTCGGTGCGGGCCAGGTTCTCGACCACGGCGTCAGCGCCGAGGCCCCGCACCGCGTCGAAGCCCTCGTGGCCAGTGCCGACGATCAGGCAGCGCACCCCCCCGGCCCTCGCGCAGCTGAGGTCCCGGGCGGTGTCCCCGATCACCCACACCTCGTCGCTGCGGTAGGTCTCTCCACGCCGCGCCCGCGCCCGCTCGAGCGCGATCGGCACGAGGCCGTCGCGCTCGTCGTGGTCTGTCCCGTAGGCGCCGATCTCCGTGTCCAGGTGGCGGTCGAGCCCGAACGCACGCACCTTGAAGAGGGCGTTCGGCGCGATGTTGCCGGTGAGCAGGCTCTGGCGCACCCCTTGGACCCCCGAGAGCGCTTCGAGCAGCTCCCGAACGCCGGGGTGGACGGCGCCCTCCTCGCGGACCTGGTCGGCCGCGGCCGAGAGGATCCGGTGCGACTCTTCGAGCGCGCGGGGCAGCACGCGCTCGACTTCTGCAGGTCCGAGGCCCGCGCCGGCGAGGAGCTCCCGGACGATCAACGGATCGGTCTTGCCGCTCATCACGATCTCGGGAACCCCGTCCAGCCCGGCGGCGCGGCACGCTGCGAGCTCCAGCGCGACACGTCCCGCGCGACCGGTCGCGAGCAGCGTCCCGTCGATGTCCCACAGGATCAGGCGGTGCGGCATCCCCACAGCCTTGCCGACGTGACGCCGAGCGGTACGCGAGCCAGGGGCCGCAAGCGGGCTCCGGGCGTCACGCCAATTGGCCCACCCCTCGCCCGGAGCCGCGTCTCGAGAGATCGAAGCGGTCGAGGTTCATCACCTTGTCCCATGCCGCGACGAAGTCGCGTGCGAACTTCTCCTTTGCGTCGTCGCTCGCGTACACCTCCGAGACGGCCCGGAGCTCGGAGCTCGATCCGAAGACCAGGTCGACGGCCGTGGCGGTCCACCTGCGCACGCCGCTCGAGCGGTCGTAGCCCTCGTAGACGTGCTCGGACGCGGCTGCGGGCTTCCATTCGGTCGCCATGTCGAGCAGGTTCACGAAGAAGTCGTTCGTCAGGGTCCCGGGACGTTCGGTGAGGACTCCGTGCTTCGATCGGCCGACGTTGGCGTCGAGGGCCCGCAGCCCGCCGACCAGCACCGCCGTCTCCGGGACGGTCAGGCCGAGCATGCAGGCCCGCTCGACGAGCAGCTGCTCGGGCACCAGCTTCTCCCCCGCCCGCAGGTAATTCCGGAAGCCGTCGGCCCGGGGCTCGAGCACGGCGAAGGACGCCACGTCGGTCTGCTCCTGGGACGCATCGGTGCGTCCCGGCGCGAACGGGACCTCGACGTCGTAGCCCGCGTCCCTCGCGGCCTGCTCCACGGCCGCGCAGCCGCCCAGGACGATCAGGTCCGCGAGGGACACCGACGCGCCTCCTGGATGAGCGTCGTTGAAGACCTGCTGGATGCGCTCGAGGACCCCGAGCACCTTTGCCAGCTCGTCCGGTTCGTTCACCTCCCAGTCCTTCTGCGGCGCAAGTCGGATGCGCGCGCCGTTCGCGCCCCCGCGCTTGTCGGTGCTCCGGAAGCTCGCCGCGGCCCCCCACGCGGTCGACACGAGCCGGGAGATGGACAAGCCGGACGAGAGGATCTTCGCTTTGAGCACGGCGATCTCCTCTACGCCGATCAACGGGTGGTCCACCGGGGGCACCGGGTCCTGCCACAGCTGCGGCTCGGGGACCCAGGGTCCGAGATAGCGCGACAGCGGCCCCATGTCCCGATGGAGCAGCTTGAACCAGGCCTTCCCGAAGGCCTCGGCCAGCTGATCGGGGTGCTCGTGGAACCGCCTGGCGATCGGCTCGTAGATCGGGTCTGCCTTCAGCGCGAGGTCCGTCGTGAGCATCATCGGCGCATGGCGCTTCGACGGGTCGTGGGCATCGGGCACCGTGCCCCGTGCCGCCGGATCCGCCGGCGTCCACTGTTTCGCGCCCGAGGGGCTGGTCGTGAGCTCCCAGTCGTAGCCGAACAGGTTCTCCAGGAACCCGTTGTCCCACCTCGTGGGCTCGCGGGTCCACGCCCCCTCCAGCCCGCTCGTCCACGTCGCCGCGCCGGCGCCGTCACCGCAGCTGTTCTTCCACCCGAGCCCCTGCTGCTCGACTGGCGCGGCCTCCGGCTCGGGTCCGATGCAGCCTGCGTCGACCGCGCCGTGGGCCTTGCCGAAGGTGTGGCCGCCGACGATGAGCGCGACGGTCTCCTCGTCGTCCATCCCCATCCTGGCGAACGACTGGCGGATGTGCTGCGCTGCGAGCAGCGGGTCCGGGTTGCCGCCCGGACCTTCGGGGTTCACGTAGATCATGCCCATCTGGTCGGCGCCGAACGGCCCCTCGATGCGTCCCTCGGCGTCGTGGCGCTCGTCCGCGAGCCACGTGCGCTCGGGACCCCAGTCGATCTCCTCTGGCTCCCAGATGTCTTGGCGGCCGAACCCGAAACCGAACGTGTGGAACCCCATGGCCTCGTACGCGCAGTTGCCGGCGAAGAGGAGCAGGTCGGCCCAGGAGACCTTGCGGCCGTACCTGCGCTTGACCGGCCACAGCAGCCGACGGGCCTTGTCGAGACCCACGTTTGTCGGCCAGCTGTTGAGCGGGGCGAACCGCTGCGCGCCCGTGCCGCCCCCGCCCCGTCCGTCGTGGATCCGGTAGGTGCCCGCGGCGTGCCAGCTCATCCGGATGAACAGGGGTCCGTAGTTGCCGAAGTCGGCGGGCCACCAGTCCTGCGATCTCGTCATCACCTCGATCACGTCCCGCTTCAACGCGTCGAAGTCCAAGGTCTCGAGCTCTGCGGCGTAGTCGAAGTGCTCGCCCAGGGGGCTGGCCTGCGGGGCACGGGGCCGCAGCACGCTCAGGTCCGGCTGGTTCGGCCACCAGTCCTTGCTCGTGGCCGGCCGGGCAGCGGGCGTGGGCTGGGTGGTCGGGCGGGTGGTCGGGCGGGTGGTCGGGCTCTCGTCCATGGCGCCGCTCATGTGGTTCCTCCTTCGGTGATGGGTCGGTGAGGTCGGTCACGCCGGGCAGGTCGGTGAGGTCGGTGGCCTGGCCATCGTCCTGCATCCAGGATCGACATTGTCCTATGTCTACAATGAGACTTAGTCTTTGTCTAGATTGCTTCTAACATTCGATGCAAGAGATGTCAAGGGGTACCCTGGGTCCGTGACGGTCGACCTGCTCACCCGTCTGAGGGCGCGCGACTGGCGCTTGAGCGCCCAGCGACGCGCCGTCGCACAGGTGCTCGTCGGCGAGCACGTCCACCTGACCGCCGAGCAGGTGCACGACCTCGCCAGAGAGCGGCTCCCCGAGATCAGCAGGGCGACCGTCTACAACACGCTGAACGAGCTCGTCGCCATGGGGGAGCTCCTGGAGGTCGACGTCGCCGGTGGGCCGAAGCGCTACGACCCGAACACCGCCGTCCGCCATGACCACCTGGTGTGCGAAGGTTGCCAGACGATCCGGGACGTGCCGCGCTCAGGGCCGCTGCCCGCGCTCGCCGAGGACGCGCGCGGAGGGTTCCGTGTGACCGGGGCGGAGATCACGTACCGAGGCCTCTGCCCCACCTGCGCCGAGCGCGCCCTCGAGGGGACGCACTCGGCCGGATCGGCCGCCGGCGGGCGCGGCGGCGCCCCAGACGGCCCTGCCTTCCTGCTCACGAGCGCGGAACGGCCAGGCGAAAGAAGAGAAGTCCGTCCTCCTCGAGGAGGTGGACGATCTCGAGCTCGAGCGGTCGAGCAAGCTCCGGCCCGGTCACCAGACGCGGACCGTCCCCGGCGACGAGGCGCGGGGGCATCGTGAGGCACAGCTCGTCGAGCAGCCCTGCTCTGAGCACGGCTGAGTTCAGGGTCGGCCCGCCTTCCAGGAGCACCGAGCGGTGGCCGGCGCGGCCCAGGTGCTCGAGAACGAGACGCGGATCCACACGCTCTTCGCCTGCCACCACCACGTTGGCGACGCGCTGAGCACGCTCGCCGATCCGCCGGCGGGCGGCGCCGGCGACGAAGACGAGCGGCCGCACCTCGGCGTCGGTGAAGAACGATGCCCGCCAGTCGAGGTCGCCAGACCCGGTGACCACGGCGATCGGCGGCACCGGCGAGCGGCCCTCGGAGATACGGCGCACGCGCAGGTCGTCGTCGAGGCGCGCCGGGCCGTACCGCTCGGAGCGCACCGTCCCGGCTCCGACGAGGACCACGTCGGCCAGCGATCGCAGCACGTGGAACACGCGCCGGTCGGCGGGGCCGCCGAGCGGGCCCGAGCGACCCTGCACCGAGGTCGCCCCGTCGAGGGTCGAGACCATGTTGCAGCGGACGAAGGGGGTGCGGACTGCACGCGCCGGAAGCGCGTACGCCTCGAAAAGGTCCACGGCGGACATCGGCGACAAAGGTGGCGGGAGGAGCGATCTCACGCCTGTGACATTGCCAGCTCCGAGCTGACGCCGCTCCGGTCGAGGCGGCGGGCGTCCACCTCGACGTGTACGTCGACGCCGACAGGGACGTCGACTGCGTGGCAGCGATCCTGTACGCATTGGACCAATGCTCCGGGTCGGCTGCGGTCATCGGCGTCGAAGACGACCCCGACCGGCGCGCGATCGTCGGCGCACCGCTGCAGCTCGTCCGCCAGGACCACCACGCGGTGATCCTCGTCCCGGCGTCGACGTCTCTCTGACGTGACCTCAACTGATACGAGCGGCCCTCCGGCTGCGGCAGGAACCTGCGCGCAAGAGCGCGCAGAGGTGCAGCGGGGCGTGCCGCTGGAACGTGACACAATGCCCTGTCCAAGTGCCGGCAGGCGACGTAGGAAGTGGTCATGACCATCTCAGATGCCCCGCATGCAGATGCCAAACCGGTGGTCGTCGGCGTCGACGGCTCCGAGAATTCGAAGAGGGCGCTGGCCTGGGCGGCCCGCTACGCCGCGTTGACCGGCACGCCCCTTCTGGTGATGGCCGTCTGGCACCCCCCTACGAGCTACGGATGGACAGTGTCGATGCCCGTTGGCTGGGACCCGGAGACAGACACGAGGGAGGTGCTCGAGCGCGAGGTGAAGGAGGTGCTGGGAACCGAGCTCCCGACGACCGTCAGCCTTTCCGTCGTCGAGGGACCACCCAGCAAGGTGCTCGCGGAAGCGTCCGACCACGCGTCGCTCATCGTCGTGGGGAGCCGGGGGCGTGGCGAGTTCGCCGGCATGCTCCTCGGCTCGGTGAGCGCGTTCGTGACCACGCACGCGCACTGTCCCGTCGTGGTCGTACGCGACGGCACTGAGGGCTGAGCCTGAGCCAGATCCGTGAACCTATCCGTGTGTTGATGACCAGCCGCCACGAACGAATGTAGCCACTGACCTGCGGCTTCGTCATCTCCTGCCCACCGTCACCGGCGCTGATCGCACGCCGTTATCGCCCACGATGGGGGAGCAATGGGAGATCAACGGGGGATCCGCGAGGCGACGGCGACCTGCTGGTATGATGGCGGTATGACCACGAAGATCGCCATCAGCCTCCCGGACGAAGTGCTCGCAAGCGCACGTCGGGCGGTCGACGAGGGCCGAGCGAGCTCGCTCTCCGGTTACATCGCATCCACGCTCGCCGAGCGCCAGGACTACGAGGACCTGGCAGCACTTCTCGCCGAGATGGCTGCAGAAACGGGCGGACCATCCGACGAAGACCGGCGCTGGGCGCGACGAGCTCTGGGTCTCGACTGATGCCGGGCGTCACGCTCGATACCGGAGCCTTGATCGCCATCGAACGGGCTGATCGAAAGATGCAGGCGCTACTCGACGAAGCGCACGCGGCTGGACTCCCTCTCGACATCCCGGCCGGCCCGTTGGCTCAGGCATGGCGGTCGGGTCCGCGCCAAGTCCGCCTCGCAAGGACGCTGCACCTCGCCAACGTCACCGTCCCTCCCCTCGATGAACCGAACGCCAAGGCCGCCGGCATCCTGTGTGGGAAGCGAGGTACTCGCGATCCCATCGACGCGAGCGTGGTGCTCAATGCACGCCGGCGCGACCAAAGCATCATCACCAGCGACCCGGCTGACCTCCGCCATCTCGACGCCCACGTTCGCATCATCGAGATATAGGCACAGACCCGGCGGTTGGGGCTGCCACCGCAGGCGCCTTCCTGCCCGAGTGGGGAGCTCGAGTCCGGGTGGACGTCAGGAAGTTCGTGCGCCCGGCGAGCGCACCGCGAGCCCGGCCGACTGCGCCCTGGCGGCAAGCTCGGCGTCGTAGGTGACGATCTCGTCGCTGCCGATCCGCAGCGCGACCGCGAGATGGATGGCGTCGTTCGAGCGCAGCGGCGCGTGCGTCCCGGCGGCGAGCAGGTCACCTCGGGTGAGGTCGACCAGGCTCACCGTGTCGAGCACGGAGCACACCGCGTCGAGGTCAACTTCACGGGGGTGCCGGCCGGCCGCGCAGTGCATCTCGGTGTGGAGCAACCACGACGAGACGAGCCGCCGGTCGTCGTCGGAAGCCAGCTCGTCGACGAGCGCGTCGGACTCTGCTTCCTCGATGACCAGCTTCATCGCCGCCGAGGTGTCCAGGTAGACGGTCCGCACCACTCCTCACCATCGCCCGCGAAGGTCGTCCACGATCTCCTCGCTGGACTTCCCACCTCGGCGTCGGGCGATCGATCGCAGGCCGGAGGGTGGGCGACGGGCAACACGGACCTGTCCTCGAGACACGAGCCCAGTGAACAGGTCCGTGTCGGGCGGGACGATCACGGCCGCAACCTCACCGTGATTCGTCACCTGGACGGTCTCCCCGCCAGCCACGAGACGCAGGATCTCGCCGCTCTGGTTCCGCATCTCCCGATGGGTGATCCTCCTCACGTAGCACAGTGTAGCACGAAGCTCGCCTGAGCTGGCTTCTGCCTCCTACAGCCCGACGCTCGCTGCAGCAACCGGGATTGGTTGCGCCCGCGCGCCGGCCGACGCCAGAGGCGATCCCAACCCTTGCCGGGCACCCCGATCCGCGCGCATCTTCGGCCTGGCGATTTGCACATACCACCGGCGGTGGGTGACCCCCTCCGCGCCCTTACGGACGGGGCTTCCCGGCCCGGTGAGGCGGCTCACGCCGCCACCGGGCAGGGTGGTTGACGCTTCACCGGGCCGACAACTTCCGGTGTCCCTCCACGTCCTGTGACCGCAAGTCCTGCGGCGAGGATGTCGGTAGCCGCGTTCACGTCGGCATTGGCGGAGTAGCCGCAGGACCGGCAACAGAACGCCGTTTGGCTCTCGCGGTTCTCCTTTGCCGTGTGCCCGCACTCCGAGCAACGCTGGCTCGTGTACGCAGGGTTGACTGCCACGAGAGCCACCGGAGAGGTGGCCCGAGCGGCCTTGCCGTCGAGGCGTTTGCGGAAACGGGGTAGTCAGTTCGCTCCTCCTGCCCTGACGGCGGACACGCGAAACGCCCCATAGACGGCCACCGAATCTCCCCGCGGACGGACACCAAAAGTCCCCGCGCGCGGCCACCAGATCTCCCCGCGGCCGGACACGGACCTCCCCGGAGGTCCATCACCTCGCGGCCCCTCCCTGGCCCTCCCTGGCTTCGATGGGCGCTGGGAATACCCCATCGAGCCAAGGCCGGGCTTCC
>JAJYXS010000223.1 GCA_021801615.1 Actinomycetes bacterium | reverse complement strand
ATCGGGACGTGCAACCCGAGCCTGCGCTGGATGACCTCCGCTTCGACGACCTGGTTCCACAGCACGAGGGTGACGACGACGCCCGTGGAGCCGGCACGAGCGGTGCGACCGGAGCGGTGCAGGTATGCCTTGTGGTCCTCGGGCGGGTCGTAGTGCACCACGACGTCGACTCCCTCGATGTGGAGCCCACGTGCCGCGACGTCGGTCGCGACCAGGACCGGGAGCTTGCCCGAGGAGAAATCCGCGAGCGCCTTCTCGCGGTTCGCCTGGCGCAGGTCGCCGTGGATGGCGGCCGCGCGCACGCCTTCGGCCAAGAGCTGGCCGACGAGGCGGTCCGCGCCGCGCTTCGTGCGCACGAAGACGAGAGTCTTGTCGTTCGCGTCGGCGATCGCGGCTGCGACGCGGACCTTGTCCATCTGGTGGACCTGCAGGAAGCGATGGACCATGGCCGAGACGGTCTGGGTGCTCGACGCCACCTCGTGGTGCACAGGGTCCCGGAGGTAGCGGCGGACCAGCCGGTCCACCGCGCCGTCGAGGGTCGCCGAGAAGAGCAGCGTCTGGTGCGGCCGCTGAAGCTGCCTGAGCACCCACTCCACCTGGGGCATGAAGCCCATGTCGGCCATGCGGTCGGCCTCGTCGAGGACGAGGGTCTCGACGTCGGCGACCGAGAGCTCGCCGCGGTACCCCATGTCGATCAGCCGACCGGGGGTCGCGATGACCACGTCGACGCCCTTGCGCAGCTTCGCGACCTGCCTGTCGATGTCCGCTCCCCCGTAGACGGCGACCACCCGCAGGCCGACCGTCTTGGCCAGCGGCTTCAGCACGTCGTGCACCTGGATGGCCAGCTCGCGCGTCGGGAGCAGCACCAGCGCTCGCGGGCTGACGGGCCTCTTCGTACCACGCTCCCGGCGCTCGGAGGCGCCGAGCGTCGCTGCGGTCCGCTGCAGCAGGGGCAGCCCGAAGGCGAGCGTCTTTCCCGAGCCGGTCTTCGCCTTCCCGCAGACGTCCCTCCCGGCGAGCCCGTCTGCGATCGTCAGCGCCTGGATGGGGAAGGGTGTGGTGATCCCCTGATCGGCCAGCTCCTTGACCAAGGGATCGGCGACACCGAGGGACTCGAAGGTCCTCACGGTCTCGTGCGTCTCGCTCGTCATTCCTTCTCTCTCACGGTGGCGGGGCCCGGCGCCATCCGACACATGGAAAGGGCCCAGACGACCCGACCACGTCGCCGCGATCCCGTGTCGTCCTCTGCAATCTACCAGGTTGACGGCTCCGATCAGCGCATTGGCTCGCGCGCAGCGCGCCAGATGTGCGAAGCTGGCTCGCATGGCGCGCCTTTCAGTCGGTGACAGAGCACCGGCGTTCACGCTCCCCGACCAGGACGGGAAGCCGGTCTCGCTGCGCGACTTCGCCGGCTCGGCGGTGGTCGTCTACTTCTACCCGGCAGACGACACGCCCGGATGCACGAAAGAAGCCTGCCAGTTCAACGAGAACCTGTCCGCCTTCCAGCGCTCCGGCGCGAAGGTGGTGGGCATCTCGCCGGACGGCGCGGCGAAGCACGTGAAGTTCCGCGAGAAGTACGGCCTCGAATTCCCCCTCTTGTCGGACCCCGACCATCGCGTGATGGAGGCGTACGGCGCATGGGGCGAGAAGACGATGTACGGCAAGAAGACCGTCGGCACCATCCGCTCGACGTTCATCGTGGACGGGCAGGGAAAGGTCGCCCATGCCTGGTACAACGTGAGAGCCGACGGGCATGCCGCCAAGGTGCTCGAAGCGCTCCAGAGCTGATCGCGTCCGGATCTCCTCGGGCGGCGAAGACGCCGGTCGGCTCCGGTCCCTGTCACGGGGCCTTCGGGCCTATGGTACGTGCGTGCCGCCGGAGAAGCCCCATTGGGCCCACCTCTTCGAGGAGGTCGTGACCTCCGGGCTCTGCACGGGATGCTCGGCGTGCGTCGTCGCCTGCCCCTACGACGTGCTCGGCTACGACCACGAGACGACCTACAAGCCCTTCCACGTGGAGGCCACAGGCGGGCCCGGCAACTGCACCCACGGAGAGCGCGGCTGCACGCTGTGCACCAGGGCGTGCCCGCGCTTTCGGGACTGGGAGCCCGAGATCGACCACCACTTGTTCGGCAGGCCCCGCGCCGACAGCGAGGTCGCGGGCATCGCCGAGCAGGTGCTGCTCGCCCGGGCCACCGACCCCGCGCTCCACGAGGCCGGCCAGGACGGCGGGCTCGTCTCGGCGATCCTCGTGTGGGGGCTCGAGCACGACGTCATCGACGCGGCGCTGGTCTCGGTGCTCGAAGGAGACGGGACGTCCTGGAAGGCCGTCCCCACCGTCGTCAGCGACCGCGCCGGCGTCCTCGCCACGGCAGGCTCCCGCTACACGTACTCGGCGAACCCCCTCGCCTACGCGAGCGCCGTCGAGGCCGGTGCCGAACGGATCGCGCTCGTCGGCATGGGCTGCCAGGCGTCCGCGCCGGCGGTGATGGCCGCGCGCAAGGCCGGGAAGGTCGCTCGGCGCTTCGCCCTGTCGATCGGCCTCATGTGCTCCAAGACCTTCGACGACGCGATCTTCCCCGAGCTCTTCGAGGCGCGCTACGGGCTGCGGCGCGAGGACATCTCGAAGATGAACATCAAGGGCGTCTTCCAGGTCTGGACGCGCGACGGCGGGTACCACGAGGTGCCGCTGAAAGAGGCGCACGGCTGGACCCGCGATGGCTGCACCTCCTGCCCGGACTTCGCCGCGGAGCACGCGGACGTCTCGACGGGGGGGATCGGGGCGTTCGACGACTGGACGCTCACGGTGGTCCGCACCCCGCGCGGCAAGGAGCTTTTCACCTCGATGGTCGCCGACGGCGCCGTGGAGGTGCGACCGGGCGACGACGACCCTGGGGCCATCGCGCTCATGCGCAAGCTGAGCACGCTGAGCCGCAGGCGGTGGCCCGCGACCGCGGTGCCGACCCCGCGCCGGCTCCCTGCGCCTCAGCCCGCCTGACCTCCCTGTGCGAGCGCGGCGAGCGCACCTGCACGCTCGAACACCGCGTCGAGCATCCCCTCGGTGAGCCGGCCGGTGAAGGTGTTCTGCTGGCTCGGGTGGTACGAGCACAGGAGCGTGCGTTGCTGCGGGAGCTCGTGCTCCGCCAGGTGCGCGAAACGCGGCCTCGGGGACAGCCCGTAGACGGAGGCGACCGAGTCGCAGGCGAGCCGGCCGAGGGCGACGATCACCCGCGCGCGCCGAAGCAAGGCGAGCTCGGTGCGCAGGTACGGCAGGCAGGCGGCCCGCTCCTCGGGCGCGGGCTTGTTGGCCGGGGGCGCGCAGCGCACCGACGCGGTCACCCACGCGCCGGCGAGCTCGAGGCCGTCGTCGGCGGCCCGGCTCTCCGGCCTGCTGGCGAACCCTGCCCGCCACATCGAGCGGAACAGCCAGTCCCCCGACCGGTCGCCGGTGAACATCCGCCCCGTGCGGTTGGCCCCGTGCGCGCCGGGCGCGAGCCCCACCACGACGACCACCGCGTCGGGATCGCCGAACCCCGGCACCGGCCTGCGCCAGTAGGTCTCGGCACGGAACGCGGCGCGTGGGGGGACCTCTTCGCGCCACGCGACAAGCCTCGGGCAGCGCCGGCAGGTGACGATCGCCTCCGAGAGCGTGCCGAGCCGATCGGGCTCCACGGTCGTGGAGCATACGATCATCGTTCGTGTCGCTTCCCGAGCCGACGACCGTGCTGCTGGTGCGCCACGGCATGACGCCGACGACCGGCAAGCTCCTCCCGGGACGAGCCCCGGGGTTGCGCCTGTCAGAGACCGGCCGCGCGCAGGCCGACCGTGTCGCCTCGGGGATCGCCGCGCTCGACCCGCAGCCGGTCGCGGTCTACGCGTCGCCGCTGGAGCGTGCGAGGGAGACGGCCGCGCCCATCGCGCGTGCGCTGGGTGTGCGCGTCCGCACCGAGCGCGGCCTCGTCGAGCTGGACATCGGCGACTGGACGGGGACGTCGCTCGCCCGGGCTCGCCGCCGCCACGAGTGGGGCGCGGTCCAGCGGTGGCCGTCGGGGTTCGCGTTCCCCGGCGGGGAGTCCTTCGCCCAGCTCGTCGCCCGGACGACCGAGACGGTCGCCCGCCTGGTGCGTATGCACCCCGGCCAGACGATCGTGGCGGTGTCGCATGCGGACCCCATCCGCGCGTTGGTCTCGACCGCTGCGGGCATCCCGCTCGACCTCTTCCAGCGCCTCGTGGTCTCGACCGCCTCGGTCTCGGCCGTGCAGTACGCGCCCGACGGCCCGCGCGTCGTCTGCGTGAACGCCTCCGCCGAGGGGCTGGTGCGCTCGTGAGCGACGCCGAAGGCGACGAGCCACACGAGCGCGACGAGCGCGACGAGCGCGACGAGCCACACGAGCGCGACGCTCGCGACGAGCCCGGCGACACGGACGGCGACAGGGACGGCGACACCATGGACCTGGACGCGCCCGACGTCTTCACGGTCGGGACGAGCGGCCCGGTCGGAGAGCGCCTGTTCCTCCTGCACTTCTCCGAGGGCCCGCTGCAGGCGACCGTGAAGGTCGAAAAGCAGCAGGTCGCGGTGCTCGCCACCTACCTCGCTCGTGTCGTGCGCCAGCTGGGGCGTCCGGGGCATCTTCCCCAGGACCTCGACTTCGACGTCGACGTCGAGCCCGACTGGGTGGTGGGCACCATCGGGGTCTCCTACGACGAGGACGCGGACCGCCTCGTCGTGATCGTGGAGGAGGCGGACGACGGTGGCGCCGTGGCGCGGATCGCGATCACGAGGGAGCAGGCCGCGGCGTTCGCCGTGCGCGCGACGAGCCTCGTGCAGGCAGGCCGGCCGCCCTGCCCGCTCTGCGGCTTCCCCCTCGACCCCGCCGGCCACGACTGCCCGCGCACGAACGGCCACCGTCCCCCCAGGACGTGACCGACCCCGCGGCCACAGAGGTCCTCGGCCGCGGAGCGATCGAGGTGCACGGCCGGATCGCCGGGAGCTCGAACGTCACGCTGCTCGTGACGTGCGCGCTGGACGGGCGCGAGCTGCTCGCCGTGTACAAGCCGCGCCGGGGCGAGCGGGAGCTGTGGGACTTCCCCCCGGGGCTCCACCGCCGGGAGGTCGCCGCGAGGGTGGTGTCCGACTGGCTCGGCTGGGACGTCGTCCCCGAGACCGTGCTGCGCGCCGACGCGCCGTTCGGTGAGGGATCGCTCCAACGCGTGGTGGACGAGGACGGGGTCTCCCACTACTTCACCTTGCGCGACGACCCGCGCTGGCACCCAGAGCTCCGGCGCATCGCCGCGTTCGACGTCCTCACGAACAACGCCGATCGCAAGGGCGGTCACGTGCTGCTCGCCGAGGGCAGGCTGTGGGCGATCGACCACGGCCTCACCTTCCACGCCGAGCCGAAGCTGCGCACGGTCATCTGGGACTTCGCCGGCGATCCCCTCGACGACGCCGTCCGTGAGGCGCTGGCGCGGGTGGAAGCCGAGCCGCTCCCCGGCGAGCTCCTTGAGCTGCTCGACGACGAGGAGCTGGACGCGCTCGTCCGGCGGGCGAGGGCGCTCGTACGGGCGGGCCGTCTCCCCGCTCCTGGCGCAGGCCGCCCCTACCCCTGGCCGCTCGTCTGACCGCCAGCCTCAGGATCTGGACCTCAGCGCCTCGATCAGCGCCGGGAGCACCTTGTGCACGTCGCCGACGACGCCGAGGTCCGCCACCGAGAAGATCGGCGCCTCCCGGTCCTTGTTGATCGCGACGATGCTCTTCGCGCCCTTCATCCCGACGAGGCGCTGGGTCGCACCGGAGATCCCCCACCCGACGTACAGTGTCGGCTTCACGGTCTTGCCGGTCTGGCCGACCTGGTGCGAGTACGGCACCCAACCTGCGTCCACGATCGCACGGCTCGCCCCGGGCGCGCCGTGCAGCAGGCGGGCGAGCTCTTCGACCAGCGCGTAGCTGTCCGCCGAGCCGAGGCCGCGCCCTCCCGAGACGACCACCGCCGCTTCGTCGAGCTTCGGTCCGCTCGCCTCCTCGGCGTGGCGCTCGACGATCCTCGCGGCACCCGTCGGGCCGACGTCGCCCGCCGGCGCCGCGACGACCTCCGCCGCGGCTCCGCCGGCAGAAGCCGCGGCGAACGACTTCGCGCGCACGACGTAGATGCCGGGCCCTTCCCCGGTGAAGCGCGCGTGCACGATCTGGGCGCCGCCAAAGACCGGGTGCTCGGTGACGAGCGACCCGTCGCGCACGGAAAGCCCGGTGACGTTCGTGAGGACCGGACGGTCGAGGCGGACCGACAGCCTCCCTGCGACGTCGCGTCCGTCGTAGGAGGCGGGGAAGAGGACCGCGTCGGGCCGCTCGCCCCGCTCGACCAAGGCGGCCATCGCGGCGGCGACCGGCGCGCCGGGCAGCGCCCCGGCGAGGTCGCCGACGTCGTAGACGCGTGACGCGCCGTGCTCGCCGAGGACGCCGGCGATCGACGCGGTGCCGGGTCCCCAGGCGACGGCTTCGACCCTCGGCGCGAGCCCACGAGCCGCGGCGAGCAGCTCGAGGGTGAGCGGCGTCGGCCCCTGCTCGCCCGTCTCGGCGAGCACCCAGATCCTGTCCATGTCAGATCACCTTCAGCTGCTCGAGGAAGGCGACGATGCGCTGCGCGCCGTCGCCTTCGTCCACCACGATCTCGCCGCCGCCGCGCGCCTCGGCGTCCGCCACGTCGAGGACCTCCTCGCGTGCGCCGCGGCTGCCGACCTCGGCCGCGTCGATCCCGAGGTCCGCCAGGCCGAGCACGTCGATGCGCTTGGACTTCGCCGCCATGATCCCCTTGAACGACGGGTACCGGGGCTCGACGACCCCCGCGGTCACGGTCACGACCGCCGGCAGCGGGCACTCGACGTCGTCGTAGCCGGCCTCGGTCTGGCGCTCCACTTTGATCGTCGTCCCGTCGGTCGACACGCGCTTGGCGAAGGTGACCGACGGCATGCCCAGCAGCTCCGCCACCTGGACCGGCAGGGTCCCGGTGTAGCCGTCGGTCGACTCGGTCGCCGCGATCACGAGGTCGGGCTCCGCGCGGCGGATCGCGGCGGCGAGGACCTTCGCCGTGGACAGCGCGTCGGAGCCGGCGAGCGCGTCGTCGCTCACGAGGATCGCGTCCGCGGCGCCCATGGCCAGCGCGGTGCGCAGCCCCGAGGTCTCGGACCCGGGCGCCATGGACACGAGGGTCACCTCGCTGCCGTCCACGCCGCTCGCGAGCTGCAGCGCCATCTCGACCCCGTAGGAGTCCGAGTCGTCCATGACGAGCTTGCCCGAGCGGTCGAGCGTGAGGGTGTCCTTCCTGAGCGACCCGGGCGCGGCCGGGTCGGGGATCTGCTTCACACAGACGACGACATGCATGGCCGCATTGTTGACTACCCCGGGCCCTCCCCGCCATTCCTCGCGGGGGAACCGGCCAGGCGGCCCTTCGCGACGGCTCCGACGCCTGTGCGCGGGCCGCGGAGGATCGCGAGGGCCGCGTCGACCCGGTCCGTCACGACGGCCTCCACACCGAGCGCCCCCATGTGGGAGAGATCGGCGTCGGCGTTCACCGTCCAGACGCACAGCCCGAGCGCCCTCTCCCGGGCGGCCTCGACCAGGCCGGCATCGACCTGGGTCACGTGCGGGTGCACGGTCGCGCAGCCGAGCGCGGCCGCACGGTCCAGCGCGACGCGTGCGTCGCCCTCCCACCCGACGAGGAGCCCCGTCGGAGCCTCCGGGGCGAGCTCGCGCACGGCGAGGAGGCACTCGGGGTCGAACGAGGAGACGAGCACCCCGGCGAGGGCGCCGGGCTCGGCACCGGGCTCGGCGAGCTGGCGGGAGACCAGCAGGCGCGCGGCGAGCTCGCGGGCGACGAGCTGGCGCGCGACGAGCACGGCCTCGTCGGGCCCGCCCTTGATCTCCACGTCGACCTGGACGCCTGCGCACGCGGCGAGCGCGTCCTCGAGCAGCGGGACCTCGCGAGGCAGCTTCGCGACCGGCAACCGCCCGACGTCGCCTGCGCCGGGCACCGCCCGGTCGTGGTGGACGACCAGCGCGCCGTCCGCGGTGGCGCGCACGTCCAGCTCCACGCCGTCCGCGCCCGAACGGCGCGCCGCGTCGAAGGCCGCGAGCGTGTTCTCCCGGGGTGCAGGCACGCCGCAGCAACCCCGGTGGGCGAAGATGGCGGTCACAGGACCTCCTTGCAATTCTTGAACGTTTGCTTATAATTCCACGAGATCGCATTCCGTGACGGCCCTGTCGTCTGGCCGCATATGTGAATGGGTTCACAACCGGAGGACCGACGCATGGCGCTGATCTGGAACCGTACGGTGGATTGGGACGCAGGCGACTGGCGCCGCGTCGCCGCGTGCCGGGACACCGAGCCCGATCTCTTCTTCCCTGTGGGCACCACGGGTCCGGCGGTCGAGCAGATCGAGGCGGCCAAGCGGGTGTGCCGCACCTGCGAGGCGCAGGAGCCGTGCCTCGAGTTCGCGCTGGCGACCAACCAGGAGTCGGGCATCTGGGGCGGGACCTCCGAAGAGGAGCGCCGGAAGCTCCGCAGGGCGTGGCTGGCCGCGCGGCGCAGCGCCGCAGGGTCGGGGGGTTCGGTCACCTCCATCGCTGTGAACGCCTTGCAGCGCTGAGCGCTCGCCGGGGAGGTCTCCGGAGGCAGGCGCCGGGGAGGTCGCCGGAGGCAGGTGTCGAGGAGCCTCACCGGGGAGGCGGCAGCCGGATCTCGACCAGCGTCCCCCCGCCTGCGACGGCGCCCACCGCGATCGACCCGCCCAGCTGGCTCACGACGAGGTCGCGCACGATCGACAGCCCGAGACTGGTCGTACGGGAGATGTCGAAGCCCGGGTCGATGCCCCGGCCGTCGTCGCGTACGGAGATCTCGAGGCCCCGGCCCCCGTGCGCGAGGGTCACCCGCACGTGGCCGGTCGGGGCGCCCGAGCCCGCACCCGCGTCGCCGGGCGCCCCGCCGCTCGCCGCGGGGAAGGCGTGCTCTGCGGCGTTCTGCAGGATCTCGGCGAGCGCGACCGCGAGCGGCGTCGCGGTGTCGGCGGTCACCTCCCCGAGGTCACCCTCCACGGTGACCTCGACCGATCCCGGCGAGACCACCGAGTCCTCTGCCATCCGCACGAGCGAGGAGACGATCTCGTCGAAGGGCACCTGGTCGCTCGGGTCCCTCGACAGGATCTCGTGCACGACCGCGATCGAGCGGATCCGCCGCTCCGCCTCGCGAAGAGCCGCCCTCCCCTCCTCCGAGCCGAGCCGGCGCGCCTGGAGGCTGAGCAGCGAGGAGATCGTCTGGAGGTTGTTCTTGACCCGGTGGTGGACCTCGCGGATCGCCGCGTCCTTGGAGAGGAGCAGCCGGTCGAGCCTTCGCACGTCGGTGACATCGCGCATGAGGATCATGGCGCCGTTCGCGACGCGCTGCTCGAGCAGGGGGACGCACTGCACGAGGACGATCACGTCCGGCCGCCGCTCGACCTCCTCCACCACCGGATGGCACGTGGCGAGCGCCCACTGGACGGCGGACGACTCCACGCCGAGCTCTGTCAGGGTGTGCCCTTCGGGGGTCGAGTAGACGCCCATGCGATGGAGGGCGTTGATCGCGTTGGGGGAGGCGAACACGATGCGTCCCTCTCCGTCGCACAGGACGAAGCCGTCGCCGACTCTCGGGGTCTCCTGGGTCCCGACGTCCTCCTGCGCGAAGGGGAACTCGCCGGCCACGATCATCTCGACCAGGCGGCCGAACACCTCGAAGTAGTTCTTCTCGTACATGCTGACCGGCGTGGCGACGATGCGCGAGTACACGCGCACCATCACCGCGATCACCTTGTCGCCGAAGCGCACCGGGACGTTCTCGACGGGCACCGACTCGCCGACGAGCGGGTGGTGGACCGCGCCGCGCACGACCTCCCCGCGCTCGAGCGCTGCCGCCGACAGCGACCAGGAGGTCCTCGGCACCGTCTGGCCGACGAGGTCCTGGGTGAGCATCGTCGGGCGGTTGTTCGGCCGGATCTGCCCCATCACGACGAGCTCCGGCTCCTCTCCGGGCACCTCGGGGGTCGGCACGACGAGCAGCAGGTCCGAGAAGGAGAGGTCGGCCAGCACCGACCACGAGGCGAGGAGCCGTTTCAGGTGGGCGAGCTCCGCTGGCGTGAGGTCGGTGCTGACGAGCTCGGCCGGGGTGGTCACGACGAACCGTCCGAAGCGGCCGTGCCCGAGCTCGTGGGCTCGGAGATGGGCAGGGTGTGGGGACGCTCGGAGAGGGGCAGGGCGTGGGGAGGCTCGGCGAGGGGCAGGGTGTGAGGACGCTCGGCGAGGGGCAGGGTGTGGGGCTGGCGGCGGCGGTAGGCGGTGAGCCGGTCGATGCCCGCGGAGCGGAGCAGCGCGTGCAGGTCTCCCACCCGATCGGCGACGTGCGACAGGTGGTGGGCGTCGGAGGCCGTGGTGAACGGCACGCCGCGCGCGGCGAGGCGGACGAGCAGCCCGAGGGCGGGGTACTGCTCGGCGACGGGCTTGCGCCAGCCCGCCGACGAGACCTCCGCCGCCATCCCGCTGCTCGCCGCGGCGTCCGCCAGCCGGTCCCACCACTCCTGGGGACGCTCGGGGACGCGACCGGTCACCTTCACGAGATCAGGGTGCGCGAAGACGTCGCAGGTCCTGGTCGCAGCCAGCTCGGCGAACGCGTCGGCGTACGCGTCCCAGCAGTCGTCGACCTCCCTCGCCGACCACTCGGCCATCGAGACGGGGTCGTCGAGATCGTCGAAGCGCCAGTCGCCGATCCAGTGGACCGAGCCGAGGAGGACGTCGAAGGGGTAGCCCGCGAGCAGTGCGGCGACCTCGTCCATGCGGCCCCGGTAGTAGTCGACCTCGAGGCCGAGGACGACCGGGAGCCCCTGGCGCTTGGCCTCGAGCACCGTCGAGACGTACTCGTCCAGGTCGGCAGCGACGTGGAACCGCCAGTACTCGGCCATCGAGCGGCGCAGCGGCTCGGGCGCGTCCACGTCGTCCCAGAACCCCGCGAGCAGCCGGTCCGCCTGCACGAAGCGGAAGAGGTGCTCGGTCAGTGCGATCTCGACCACCCCGGCATCCTGCGCCCGCTCGCAGTAGGAGGCCACCTGCTCCAGCGCCAGCGGAGCGTCGTGCTGCGTGTGCGGCCACAGGTGCAGGTGGTAGTCGAGCACAGACGTATTCCACCTCAATTTCGCTCGATGCCGCGCGCTCTTCGGGTGGCCGTCGTCCTCGGACGCGCTCTACGTCGCGCTCGCATGCCCGCGGGTGCCCGGACGCGCGACCTCCCCGAGGCAGGGCAGACCACCCGGGCACGAAGGGCCTTTGGTCCCTGGTCGCACCGCCGGCGAGCCCGTAGGTTCGTCCTCGACGACCGGGGGGAGCCTCCCGGCCGGCCGGTCGGCGAGCGTGGCCCCTACCCCCCCGGGGGCCGCCCTCGCCAGCCTGGTGCCGGCTCCACGTCGAAAGGCG
>JAJYXS010000109.1 GCA_021801615.1 Actinomycetes bacterium | reverse complement strand
CCTGCCCACGCGAGCGGGGTGCGCAGCACGTGGCGATCGGTCCGGCGCTCTTCGGGGATGGAGATCACGAGGACCAGCCGCTTGCCGCCCCAATCGGCGCGGGTGGGGTCGAACGCGTTGATGCGCACCGAGCCGTCAGCGACGAGAGCCCTTCCCTGCTCGGTGAGGTGCCAGCGCGCTTCCCGGCCGACGCGTTCACTCACCAGCCAGCCGGCGTTCGCCGCACGGGCCAGCGCTTGCCGGGCGGCCTTGCTCTCGACGCCGGACAGTGAGAGGGCGTCGAGAAGCGTGGACCTCACACCGTGGCGTCGCGGGGCATGACGTACTCGCCGAGCACGGTGAGAGGGGCGACCGAGCGCTCCCGCTGCCCTGCAGGGACCTCCGCTCGGCCTCGAGCGGTGCAGCCCGCGAGGAGGACTGCCCGCCGCTCTTCATCTCATCGCCCTGCCGCGTGGCGAGCCCACGGCGCGCCCCCCTCCTGCCTCCGCAGGCGCCGCTGCACCGGGCGCCTGCGCGGCACGCGAAAGCGGCGGGACGTGGAAACCCACGGGTGACCTTGTGTGATCCCACACTAAAGCAGTGTACGTAGACCGCACCCCTTGACATAGAGCCGGAGGAATCCGTACAGTACTCCCGCAACGTGATTTGCATTCAGCATTCAGTCGCACGTCGTTCCCGCGTGCGTGAGCGAAGTGGGGGGGCCGAGCCGTGGCGAGCGAAGGTCGCGCCGACGAAGGCGCTGGAAGGGAGCAATTGGGCGAGCGGCACCTCTCCGTGGTGGACGCGATCGCCCAATCCGCGGGGTTCATGGGCCCGGTCTTCTCCTCGGCCCTCCTGATCCCCCTCGTGGTCGGTGCCGGTGCTGCCGGTAAGGGAGCCGGGATCGCCACGCCGATCGCGATCGTCATCGCCGCCGTCGGCGTCGGGGGCCTCGGCTGGATCATCGCCGCGTACTCCCGCAAGATCCACGCGGCAGGTGCGCTGTACGACTACGTCACCGACGGGTTCGGCAAGCGGACGGGGTTCGTCGCAGGGTGGCTGTACTACGGCTGCACGCTCCTTCTCTCGGCCGCGATCGTGCTGCTCGTCGGCGGGATCACCTCCGGCTTCCTCAGCACAGCGTACGGCGTGAACATCCCGTACTGGGTGATCGACCTCGTCTATGCGGCGCTCCTGTTCTGCCTGCTCTACTTCGGCGTCAAGATCTCGACGAAGGCACAGCTCGTGCTGGTGTCGCTCTCCGCACTCCTCGTCCTCGGCTTCTTCCTGTCGGTCATCGTGCAGGGCGGCCACGGGGGCAACACGGCGCGACCGTTCGAGCCGAGTTCCGCCGCGGACGGCTGGTCGGGCATCTTCTTCGGGATTGTCTACGCGATCCTCCTGTTCGTCGGGTTCGAGTCAGCGGCCAACCTCGGCGAGGAGACGGCGAACCCAAAGCGCTCCATCCCGATCGCGATCCTCGGGTCGGTGGGAGTCGTCGCCGCGTTCTACGTCCTGGCCGCCTACGCGCAGGACATCGGCTTCGGTCTCAACATGACGAAGTGGGTGAAGAGCCCCGCGCCGTTGTTCACGCTCGGCGCACCGGGGAACTTCGGCACCTCGATCCTGCTCGACTTCCTGAACATCGTGGTGATCTGCGACATCATGGCGGTCGGCGTCGGCGCGGCGGTCTCCTCCACGCGTGGCCTGTTCGCCATGGCGCGTGACCGGAGGATCCCCGGACCCTTCGCGAAGATCTCCAGGCGGTGGGGGACGCCCGTGAACGCGATCGTCTTCCAGGTCCTCCTCGGCGTCGCCTTCGTCGTCCTCGTGCGTCTGGACAACGGGGTGTTCCCTTTGAACGGCGCTCCGCAGTTCTTCCCGTTCTTCGCGTGGGTCGTGGGGCTCGGCGGGCTCGGTCTCGTCGTCGTGTACGCAGCGATCTCGCTGGGGGCGATCCGCGGGCTGTGGCACCACGCGAACCCCGCCGCCCTCGTGGTCGCCGTCGTCCTCGGGCTCGGGGTCGCCACTGGCGGGATCTTCGGGAGCATCTACAAGGTGCCGTCCCCCGAGAACCAGTGGATCTGGTACATCATCGGCTGGGTGGCCGTCGGCGCGGGGCTGACCGCGCTGAACATGGCACGGGAGAACCATAGCGCCGTGGCTAGAGCGTCGAGAGATCTGCCCGAACTGAGCCTTGCGCGGACGGATGCCGAGAGTGCCGGCTGAGCGGGGCGGCGCAAAGCCAGCCGGGGGATCCAGGCTCGCGCCGAGACCGGTCGAGAGGCGGGACAACCGGCTCATCAACGAGGTGTACAAGAGGCTGCGCGCCGCGATCGTCAGCGGGGAAATCATGCCGGACACCCGGCTCCTGCAGCAGCGGCTCGCGGTAAGCCTCGGTGTGAGCCGGACCCCGTTGCGCGAGGCGTTGCTCCGGCTCGAGCGGGACGGCTTCATCTACACGCTCCCGAATCGCGGGATGTTCGTCCGCGGGCTCACGATCGATGACGTCGGGGAGCTCTACCAACTGCGCGAAGTGCTCGAGCCGGTGGCCGCACGGCTCGCCTGCGAGGTCGTGGACGAGGCCGGCATGGTGCGAGTGCGCGCGATCCAACGCGCGCTCGAGGACCACTACCCGGCGAGCGTGAGCGAAGCCTTCCAGTGCAACGTCGACCTCCATACGACGCTGATCCGCTGGTGCCCCAACCGCCGCATGGCGCAGTACCTCCAGGACATATGGGACCAACACTCGGCGTTCCTCATCTTCAGCTATTACGCCCGCAGTGTCGGCGCGACGTCGGACATGGTGCGCGAGCACCGGGAGATCGTCGACGCCTTCATCGCGCGCGACGGCGCACGGGTCGAGGAGCTGCTGCGCCTCCACATCCGGTGTGCAGCAGACGCGCTCGCCGAGCGTATGGCGTACCGACCCCCGGAGGAAAGAGAGGCATGACGTGTGCGGACAGTGCGGTCTGATCCTCGAGCACGCGGGGCCCATCGGTCAGCTGCTGCATGTCACCGAGGGCGCGATGCTCCATCGCGGTCCCGACTCGACGGGGTTCGCCCTCTACGGTGAGGTGCCGCACGAGGACCGAGTCATCATCCGGGCGCACGTTCTGAGGGACGTCGACGCAGACAAGGCGCTCTCTTCGGTGATCCAGGGCATGAAGCTGGTGGACGCGCGCCTCACGGGTGAGCCGCAGGTAACGGCGGGAGGTCCGGACGGCGGGACCTTCTTCCGGCTCACGGCGGAGCTTGGCAGGAGTGCGGCGGCGCTGCTCGAGGCGATCGAGGCGACCGAGGGGGTGCAGGTCCACTCGATGGGCTGGCGGCTCGAGATCATCAAGGACGTCGGCAGCGCCGACGAGGTCGCCCTGCGCCATGGTATCGACGAATTCGTCGGCACGCACGGCATGGCGCACTCGCGCCTCGCGACGGAGTCGACGGTCGACGTGGAGCTCTCCCATCCCTTCTGGGCGCGGCCCTTTCTCGACGTCGCGATCACGCACAATGGCCAGTTGACGAACTACTACAAGATGCGTCGGCTCATGTCCGAGCGGAACCTCCAGTTCCTGACGGACAACGACTCGGAGCTGATCGCGGTGTACATCGCGGAGCAGCTCGCGATGGGCTCGTCCCTGCACGAGGCCCTCCTACGCTCGATCACCACGCTGGACGGGGTGTTCACCTACCTTCTCGCGACCGAGTCGGCGATCGGCTGCGCCACCGATCGCCTCGCGATCAAGCCCCTCCTCGTGAGCCGGATCGACGGGACGACCGCGCTCGCGACCGAGGAGCAGGCGCTCAGGAGGGTCTTCGACACGGAGCTCGCCACCGAGTACGTCAGGGAGGGGACCGCCGTCGTGTGGGACGTTCCCGCGGTGAGCGACCAGGCAATGGAGGTGGACACAAGTTGAGCATCGACCAGACCGCCGTCAACCGATGGGCTGGGCTGTCCGACGACGCCGTGCACGTCGACGCGGACGGGCTCGACGCCTACAGGCTCAACCGCACGCTGCGCGAGCTCGCGCAGGGGAGCCAGCAGGTTGCCGTGGACAACCCCCGCGCGCGACACAACCTCGGCATTGGGCTCGAGGCGATGCGCGCTGAGATCCACTTCCTTGGCAGCGTCGGTTACTACTGCGGCGGCTTCAACGCCGGAGCCTCCATCGTCGTCCACGGCAACGCCGGCTGGGGCGTCGGCGAGGCGATGTCCGAGGGCAGGATCGTCGTACGCGGATCGACCGCCTGGTCGGCCGGCGCGGGCATGCGAGGCGGGACGATCGTGATCCACGGCGACGGTGGGCCGCGCACGGGGATCGCGATGAAGGGCGGAGACATCTTCGTGGTGGGCTCCGTCGGGTTCCTGTCGGGGTTCATGGCGCACCGTGGCAAGATCGTCGTGCTGAACGGCGCAGGCGAGAGCCTCGGGGCGTCGATGTACGAGGGCAGGATCTTCGTCTCGGGCGATGTGGGCTCGCTCGGCGCCGACGCGATCGAGCGACCACTCGACGGGAAGGACACCGAGGAGCTCGTGCGCGACCTCGCGGTGGTAGGGCTTCCCTGGCCCGACGGCCCCTTCCGCAAGATCGAGGCGGAGGGACGGCTGTGGTACTTCGACAAGCACGATGGCCGGATCTGGAGGAGCATATGAGCAGCGAAGGTCGTGAACCCGAGACCGATCGCACGCGGGCGGCCGACGCCCTCAGCATGCAGGAGAGCCCGATCTGGGACCGCTACACGATCGAGGAGATCCAGTCGAAAGCCGAGCTCGGCCGATACCGCATCACCGGGTTCTCGCTTCACCGCAGGATCCCGCGGCTCGACGACCTCGTATTCCTCCCGGCAGCGATGACGCGGCTGCCGCTCGAGGGCTACCGCGAGAGCTGCGAGACCAAGACGGTGCTCGGCGCGCGCCACGGGTGCGCGAAGCCGCTCGAGCTGTCGGTGCCCGTCTACATCACGTCCATGTCCTTCGGGGCGCTCTCGTGGAACGCCAAGGCCGCGCTGGGCCGCGCCGCCTCGGCAATCGGCACCTGCACGTGCACGGGCGAGGGGGGCATGCTCACCGAGGAGCGGGAGGAGTCCTCTCTCCTCGTGTACCAGATGACCCCGTCGCGCTACATGCTCGACCTCGAGCACCTTCGACAGGCCGACGCCATCGAAGTCGCGATGGGCCAGGGCGCGAAGCCGGGCACCGGGGGCCTGCTTCCCGGCGCCAAGGTCGCTGACCGCGTCGCCGAGATGCGGACGCTGCCCAAGAACATCGACCAGCGCTCGGCCGTGCGCCATCCCGACTTCCTCGGGGCGGACGACATGGAGGTCAAGCTTGAGGAGCTGCGCATCGCGACGGACAACCAGGTCCCGATCTTCGTCAAGATGCCGGCGACCAGGGTGCGCGAGGACGTGAAGATCGCGGCGAAGATCGGTGCCGACGTGATCGTCGTCGACGGCATGGAGGGCGCGACGGGCGCGTCGCCCGAGCTGCTCCTCGACCACACCGGAGTCCCGACGATCGCCGCGGTCGCCGCCGCGCGAGAGGCGCTCGAGGAGCTCGGTCTCTACGGCCAGGTGGACCTCGTCGTGTCTGGCGGCATCCGCAGCGGCGCGGACGCGGCCAAGGCGCTCGCGCTCGGTGCCGACGCCGTCGCGATCGGCACGGCGGCGTTGATCGCGTTGAATTGCAACGCGCCGGTCTACGCGGAGGACTACGCGCAGCTCGGCACCGCGTCGGGGTTCTGTCACCACTGCCACACCGGGCGCTGCCCCGTCGGCGTCGCGACCCAGGATCCCGAGCTGGTCGAGAGGCTCGACGTCGAGAAGGCCGCGGAGCGCGTCGAGAACTTCATCAACGCGATGGTGATGGAGATCACGCTGCTCGCCAAGGCGTGCGGCAAGGGTGACGTCCACGGGCTCGAGCCAGAGGACCTGCGGGCGCTGACGCTCGAGGCGGCGGCGATGGCCCGGGTGCCGCTCGCGGGAACCGACTGGGTTCCCGGGCAGGACGGCCGCTTCTAGGTCGGTCCGGGCGGTGGGCTGATGGCGGCGGCGTGCGGCCACGGCGCGACTCGGTAGACCCGGCAGCACCGTTCGGCAGGGCGGGAACGAGAAACGATAGGGGGACCAGGTGGACATCGGCGAGGTAGAAGCGCATTGCAAGGAATTCGAGATCCGTACGATCGAGTGTGCCTTCCCTGACGCCCAGGGTCTGCCGCGCGGAAAGCGGATCCCTGTCCGGCACTTCCTCGACACCGCCTACCGCGGCTTCGAGCTGGCCAACGCCGCGCTGGTCTGGGGACGCCGATGCGACGTGATCCAGGACGTGGCCTACACGAACTTCGACACCGGCTACCCGGACATGGTCGCGGTGCCCGACCTTGCCACGTTCCGCCCGGTCCCCTGGCACCCGGGTGCCGCGTCGGTGATCTGCGACTGCCGCGAGCCAGACGGTCGTGAGGTCGCGGTGAGCACGCGCCACATCCTGAAGGACGTCCTCGCGCGCGCACACTCTCTCGGCTACGAGCCGAAGGTCGGCGCGGAGCTCGAGTTCTACCTGCTCAACTCCAGCGGCCGGCCGCTCTACGAGGAGATCGACTGCTACAGCCTCACGCGGGGCGCCACGCTGGAGCCTTTCATGCAGCGCCTGCGCGACGAACTCGCCGCGATGGGCGTCGCGCTCGAGGCCTGCAACACCGAGTTCGGGCCCGCCCAGGTCGAGGTGAACATGCGGTACGCGGATGCGCTCGAGGCTGCCGACAACACGCTGCGCTTCAAGATGGCCGTGAAGGAGATCGCCCAGGAGATGGGCTACTGCGCGACGTTCATGGCGAAGCCGCTCCCCGGACAGTCTGGCTCGGGGTTCCACCTCCACCAGTCGCTCGCCGAGCTCGACGGGGGCGTCAACGTCTTCGGACGCTCGACGCCTGGCGACCTGGAAGTAGGGCTGATGGGCCGGTACCTGGCAGGACTTCTCGAGCACATGCCGGCACTCACGGCGCTGGGGTCGCCGACGGTGAACGCCTACAAGCGGATCGCGGATCACAGCTTTGCGCCAACCCAGGTTTGCTGGGGGGTGGACAACCGCACCGTCGGGGTGCGCGCGATCGCGGGGCACGGCGCTGCGAACCGTCTGGAGTGGCGCGGGGGGGCCGCGGACGCGAACCCGTACCTCGTCACCGCGGTGTGCGTCGCGGCAGGGCTCGACGGCGTCGAGCGCGGGCTCGAGCCCCCTTGCCGGGTGACCGGCGACGCGTACGTGCGTACGGATCTCCCGCTGCTCCCGGCGAGCTTCGAGAGCGCTCTCGGCGTGCTCGAGCAGGATGCCTTCGCCGGGGAGCTTCTCGGAGCGTTCCGCGACGTCTTCGTCGCCCTCGGCCGTCACGAGCTGTCCCTCTGGAACGCCGCGGTCACCGACTGGGAACGTGAACGCTACATCGATGGGTGACACGTGGACGTGTGAGCGGAGGCGTCGTGCCCTCCGGAGGATACCGTGACGCCTCCCGAGGGGCCGCATGCGCTCAGCCCTCCCGCGCGTCGTCCTGACGTCGTGGTGATCGGCGCGGGGATCGTCGGTCTCGCGTCTGCGTACGAGCTCGCCCGGCGAAAGCTGAGCGTCTGCGTGCTCGACGCCGTCGAGCCGGGTGCCGGACAGTCGAGCCGTAACTGGGGCTTCGTCCGACAGCAGGGCCGCGCGATCGAAGAGCTGCCGATCATGATCGAGGCCAGTCGGACGTGGCGAGAGCTTCCCGGACGTCTCGGGGCCGACCTCGAATGGGTGCAGGGCGGGAACCTCCGGCTGACCGACGATCCGGAACGCGTGGAGGACTACCACCGCTGGATCGACGTCGCGCGGAGCTGCGGGCTCGACAGCCGCGTCGTCACGGACGACGACGTCGCGAAGATCGTGCCGGGCTTCTGGGCGCGCTTCGGGCTCGCGATCTTCACTCCGAGCGACGGGCAGGTGAACCCGGCCAAGGCGGTCGCCGCCTACTCGCGCGCGCTTGGCACCGAGCAGGTCGAGGTCTTCTCTGGCTGCCCTGCTCGCGCGATCGTCACCTCCGGCGGCGCCGTCGCGGGCGTGCAGACCGACGACTGGTTCGTCGCTGCGTCGAATGTCGTGCTCACCGCCGGCGCCGGGTCCGGCGCGCTCCTGCGAAAGCTCGGCCTCCACATGCCGGTGCAGCTGGTCAACCAGACGGTGGCATTGACCGAGAAGGTGCCGTGGCTCACCGACGCATGCGTGTGGACCGGGCGCGTCGGCTTCCGTCAGACTGCGAGCGGCCAGGTGCTGATATCGGCTGGAGGCCGGGGCGAGGTGGTGGTGGACCCCGGTGCGCTCCGGTCGCTCCTCGTGCCGCGCCAGCTCCGCCAGGCTCTCCCCATGTACTGGAAGAACCGCGAGTACCTCCAGGTACGGCCCCGCGAGGCGCTGGCGAGGATTGCCCGGCGCGACAACGACCACCACCTCGGCGGGAGCGTGCGGTACGAGGACGTGGAAGAGGCGCTCGCGGCAATGGCCGAATGCCTTCCCGGCCGAACGTGGAGGGCGGCGACGGCCTGGGCAGGCACGATCGACGGGACTCCGGACGCGCTCCCGGTCATCGACAAGGTCGGGCCCGGCGACGGGGTGGTCGTCGCGACCGGCATGAGCGGGCACGGCTTCGGCATCGCCCCAGCGGTCGGCCGGATCGTCGCCGACCTCGTGGTCACCGGGAAGAGCCACCACGAGCTGCAGCCGTTCCGCCTCGCGCGCTTCGCTGAGGGCACCGCAAAGCCCCCTCACCACCTGCTGTAGAAGGGGTTGTGGGGGCGGCGCCACGTGCCGCGCCGAGCGGCGAAGCCCGATCCTCAGGCGAGGCTCGTCCAGACGCTCTTCGTCTCGGTGTACGCGAGGATCGCCTCCCAGCCCATCTCGCGCCCGACACCCGAGGCCTTCATCCCACCCCATGGTGCCGCAGCGTCGAGGAACGGCGGCAGGTTGATCCACACCGTGCCGGCCTTGATCGCATTCGCGAGCCGGTTGGCCGTGCCGATGTCGCGCGACCAGATGACCGCGGCCAGGCCGTAGTCCGTGTCGTTGGCGCGCTCCGCGAGCTCGTCGGCGTCCTCGTACGGGATGACGCTGAGAACAGGCCCGAAGATCTCCTCGCGGGCGATCGTCATCGAGTCGTCCACGTCGGCGAAGACCGTCGGCTGGTAGAAGTAGCCGCCAGCAAGCTCTCCACCTGCGCGCTCGCCTCCGGTCACGAGGTGTGCGCCCTCGGCCGTGCCGATCCGCACGTAGCGGTCCACGCGCTCGACCTGCTCTTCGGAGACGAGTGGCCCGAGCTGGGTCCCGGGCTCCAGGCCATGGCCGAGCTGCATGTGAGAAGCCACGTCGCCGATCTTTTCCGCGAACTCCGCGGCGCGCTTGTGGTCGACGTAAAAGCGCGTGTAGGCGGCGCAGACCTGCCCGCAGTTCAAGAGGCCGCCCATGACGTTGCCCTGGAGGATCGCGTCGATGTCGGCATCAGGGGCCACGATGCTCGGCGCTTTCCCCCCGAGCTCGAGCGAGACGCGTGCGAGCCGGCGTCCGGTCTCCGCGGCGATCTCTCGGCCGACCTCGGTCGAGCCGGTGAAGGAGATCTTCGCGACGTCCGGGTGGCGCACGAGGGCCTCGCCGACGGCCGGGCCACCAGTCACGACGTTCACCACACCATCCGGCACACCCGCCTCACAGCAGAGCTCGGCGAGCCGGAGCGTGGACAAGGGCGTCTGCTCGGCGGGCTTCATGACGACGGAGTTCCCCGTGACGAGCGCCGGCGCGAGCTTCCAGGCCGCGATCATGAGCGGGAAGTTCCACGGCGTGATCAGCCCGCACACGCCGAGCGGTTCGCGGTGGTTGCGGTAGTCGACGCCAGGGATCGAGACCGGCACGGTGAGGCCATGGAGCTTCGTCGCCCAGCCCGCGTAGTAGCGGAAATGCTCGATCGCGTTCGGCACGGAGATCTGGCTCGAGATGCCGAAGGGCTGGCCTTGGTCGCGCGTCTCGAGCTGCGCCAGCTCCTCTGCGTGCTCCTCGATGAGATCGGCGATCTTCCACAGGAGGCGCGCGCGTGCTGCCGGGAGCATCTGCGCCCAGTCCGGCGACGAGAACGCGCGCTTGGCCGCGGCGACTGCGGCGTCGACGTCCGCAGGCGTCGCGTCGGGGACGGTGTCAATGACCGCGCCGGTCGCCGGGTCGAACGTCTCGAAGGTTCCGCCGCCTCGTGCGGTGGTCCACTTACCGTCGATGAGCATCTTTGCGGGCACGGTCCCTCCTCGGGGGGGTCGCAAGACAAGAAAGAAGAGCGAACGTTTAGTTGTGCGCTCAACGTTGAAAGATACCAGCTTGCGGGCTTGCCGACCAATGCCGACCAATGCCGACCAATGCCGCGCGGGGGCGCGCAAGGGACGTCGGGTCCGGGTGCAAGCGCTCCTCGGCGGTCTCGGGACGCGCCTCGGGACGCGCCTCGGGACGCGCCTCGGGACGCGCCTCGGGACGCGCCTCGCCGCGACAGCCTGCCGCTACTAAGCCGCGACTAAGTTACTGGACTTCGTGTGTCAAGGTTGGTAGAATGATGGCGTGGGCAAGCGCGTGCTCGTGTCGGCTACCGGAAAGCGGACCCGGGTCGCCCGCCGTGATCTCGCCGCGACTCGTCGCAAGGTGATCGCTGCGATCGACAAGGGGCTCTCCCCCGAAGACGTAGCGGAGATCTTCGACTGCGGGCGTTCGACGGTCTACGGGTGGGTCGCTGCCTACCGAGCCCGTGGCGAAGGCCTCTTCGAGGTGAAAGAGCCCTCGGGTCGTCCCCCACTGCTCACCAATCGCCAGACGAACCAGCTACGCAAGTGGATCGTCGGCAAGGACCCCCGTCAGCTGCGCTTCGAGTTCGCACTGTGGACCCGCGAGATGGTCCGTGACCTCATCTGCGAGCGCTACGGCGTGGAGATGACCCTCCAAGGCGTGGGCAAGCTGCTCCGTCGTCTGGGGCTCTCGGCCCAGCGGCCGCTCGTTCGGGCCTACGAGCAGGACCCCGAGCGGGTCCGACGCTTCAAGGAGGAGGAGTACCCCGCAATCGTCGAGCGGGCGAAGAAGCTGGGTGCCAGCATCTTCTTCTCGGGCGAGGCAGGCGTGCGAAGCGACTGCCACACGGGGACCACCTGGAGGGGACACACCCCCATCGTGCGAGGCACCGGCCAACGACGCTCCCTCAACATGATCTCGGCGGTATCTGCCAAGGGCAAGCTCCACTTCACCTTCGTCGAGGGCAAGGTGAACGCCGACGCATTCATCTGCTACCTCCAGAAGCTGCTCCACGACGTCAAAGGCAAGATCTTCCTCATCGTCGACGGCCACCCCTCGCACAAGGCGTCCAAGGTGCGCCAGTTCGTGGAGCAGACGAACGGGCGCCTCGAGCTGTACCTGCTGCCTCCGTACTCCCACGAGCTCAACCCCGACGAGTGGGTCTGGAAGAACATCAAGGCCGACCACGAAGGCAAGATGGCAGTCAAGACCGTCGACGAGCTGCGCGCCGG
>JAJYXS010000090.1 GCA_021801615.1 Actinomycetes bacterium | reverse complement strand
AGGCGGTCGTCATCGGCGAGCCCGCCCGCGCCTTCTACGGCAACCAGTTCGGCCTCACCTTCCCCGTCTTCGCCCACTACGGCGTGGAGCTGTGGGTGCCCGAGGTGGGAGGCGCCATCGACCCGGGCTCGGACGCGCACGACCTCGTGATGTCGCTCTACGGCGGGATGTCCAAGGGTGAGCGCAACCGGATCAAGATCCGCGTTCGCGCTGCCATGGCCGCCCAGGCCCGCACCGAGGGGCGCTTCCTCGGTGGCCGCCCACCCTACGGCTACCGGCTCGCCGACGTGGGACCGCACCCCAACCCGGGCAAGGCGGCCGTGGGCCAGCGCCTCCACCGCCTGGAGCCGGACCCGGACGCGGCTCCAGTGGTGCGCCGCATCTTCGACGAGTACGTGGCAGGTCGTGGCTTGTACGCCATCGCCGAAGGGCTGACCCGCGACGGCATCGCCTGCCCCTCCGCCCACGACCGGGCCCGCAACTCGCATCGGCAGGGCCTCGCCTGGTCGAAGATGGCGGTGCGGGCAATCCTCGCCAACCCGCGCTACACCGGGCACCAGGTGTGGAACCGCCAGCGCCGCGACGAGGTGCTCCTCGACGTCGAGGACATCGCGCTCGGCCACGTCAGCAAGATGCGCTGGAACGACGAGGACGCCTGGATCGTCTCCGAGACGCTCACCCACGAGCCACTCGTGTCCGACGAGCAGTTCCGAGCTGTCCGCACTCTCGCCGGTGCGGGCCGGCGGCGCCCGGTGGTGCGCAAGCCGCGTCCCGCCTCCCAGCCGTTCGCGCTGCACGGCCTCGTCGTCTGCGCTCTCTGCCAGCGCAAGATGCAGGGAAGCGCCAACCACGGACGAGCCCACTACCGCTGCCGCTATCCGAGCGAGTACGCCATCGCCAACGAGCTCGACCATCCGAGGAACGTCTACGTGCGCGAGGACCAGATCCTCGGACCCCTCGACGGCTGGCTCGCGCAAGTCTTCGACCCCGGCCAGCTCGACACCACCCTCGACGCGCTGGAGGCCGCGGCCTCATCGACTGACGACGCCGACCAGGCGAAGACGCAGGCTGCTCGTCGGCGGTTGACCGAGTGCGACGCCCGCCTCGCCCGCTACCGAGCCGCCCTCGAGGCCGGCACCGACCCGGCGGTCGTGAGCGCCTGGATCGGCGAGGTCCAAGCCGAGCGATTTGCCGCAGAGGTCGAGCTGGAACGGTCGACCGGTCAGCGGAGCCAGCGCATGACTCGCGACCAGCTGGGCGCCCTGGTGAGCGGCCTCGGCGACCTCCTGGGCGTGCTCGCCACCGCCGCGCCGGAGGACAAGGCCGAGGTCTACCGCAAGCTCGGGCTCCAGCTCACCTACGACCCGGCCCGCCGGGTGGTGACCGTCGAGTCGCGCCTCGGGCCGAGCGGGCAACCGCTCACACGAGGTCCACAGCCAACAGGTGGGCCAACGGCCAGCACCATCGAAGCGCCAGGCACCGAGGCCGTGGGCGAAAGTCAGTGTCGGAGGGGGGACTTGAACCCCCACGACCTTGCGGTCACCAGCCCCTCAAGCTGGCGCGTCTGCCTATTCCGCCACTCCGACGTGAACGCCCGATCCTAGCGCGCCCCTCAGTGCGGCTCTCCCAGCCTGTCGGGCTCAGGACTGCGCCTTCGGGCTGTTGGGCGGCACGCGCAGGGCCCAGCTCTGCACGCTCGACAGCAACGAGGGTCCGTTGGGGTTGGCAGAGACACCCGCCACCAGGCCAGACCACGCAAGGATGCTCGGCTGCGCAAAGAGCGGCAGCGCGACCATCTGTTGCCAGAGCGCGGCGTCCACCTGCGCGTACAGCGGTGCGGCGTCGACGGGGTTCAGCTGCTGCGAGGCTTTCTCGAGGAGGCCGTTCACCGCTGTGTCGTCGAAGTTCGACCAGTCCTGCGAGCCTCCGGTGCCCGGAGGGCCGAGCAGCGGCGTGTACCACGCGATCGCCTGGCTCGGGTAGGCGCTCGAGTGCATGGGCAGGAGCGCCATGCTGGCCATGTCCTGGGCGAGCTGGAGCCCCGCGGCCTCGGCGCTGGGCTCGTCGATGAGCGTCACACCGATGCCCGCCGCGCCGAGCTGGCGGCTGAGGGCCGCGGCCGCCTGGTCCGCCCAGGGGTCCGCGGTGTCGACCGCCATCCGCAGGTCGAGAGCCGTGCCTGTGAGGAACGTCCAGGGACCGTTCCCCAGACGGGTCGCCCCGGCGGCCGTGAGCAGCCGCGCGGTCTCGGCGAGGTCGGCGCGCGACGGGAACGCTGTCGCTGTCGGCGAGGACTTGGCGCCCGTCGGGGTGTAGCCGGGCTGGCCGCTCACTTGGAGGGGAGGCGGCTTGTGGCTCGGGTAGCCCTGCTGGCTCTGGGCGTACAGGTGGCTGGCGGCGGGAACGATCGTGGAGTCCGCCCAGCCGACCAGGGTGTTGACGAGCGATTGGCGGTCGATCGCATGCGCGACGGCGAGGCGGATGTCGAGGGACGCGGCGTACGGCGCCGTGGTGGAGAACTCGAGCTGGAGCAGTGTGGTCGAGAGCTGGCTCTGGCTCGCGAGGCCCGGCTGCGAGGTGACCGTCTGGAGGTACTGCTGGTCGTAGCCGATCGGGAGCGCGACGTCCACTTTGCCGGTGCTGAGCCACTGCGAGAGCTCGGACGGCCCCGACGCGATCATCACGACGATCTTCGCGAGCGGCTGCGTCGGCTCCCACCATCTGGGGTTGCGTACGAGGACGACCTCCTTGCCGGGGACGACCTTGCGCAGCACGTACGGCCCCGCCGACAGGTCGATGGACGGGTCGAGCGTGGTGCAGGGCGGGTTCCACCCCGTCTTCTCGAGGACGTGGGCGGGGAGGAGGTAGTCGAAGAGGGACTGCCAGTCGGCGTAGTGAGTCTTGAAGACGACGGTGACCGTGCGGCCCTTGGCGCTCGGGGTCATCGACGAGATCTGCCGGTAGCCGAACTGGGGTCCTGTGGTGCCTGTCGCCCCCGGCAGCGTTGTCGTCTGGACGACCCCAGTGGAGCCGGCGGGTGTCGGGGCGACGGCGATCGGAGGTGTGGCGACCGAGCCGCCTGAGCCGCCCGAGCCCGTGCCTGTGCCGCCCGAAACCGAGCCGCCCGCGCCCGAGCTTGTGGCGCCCGAGCCTGTCGCCGGCAACGCGCCCACCGGTCCGGCGGTCCCGCGCTCCTGGCGCCACGTGTAGAGGAAGTCCGCCGCAGTGACGGGCTTTCCGTCGGACCACACCGCGCGCGGGTTGATCGTGTAGACCACGGTCTGCGGGTTGGTGCTCTGCAGCTCCGCCTGCGTGATCAGCGCAGGGTCGTAGGTCGTCTGGCCGTCGCTGTTGATGCTGAAGGCGCTCGGCAGGACCGGCTGGAGGAGGAGCCGGTCCGCCCAGGTGTCGCCGGACGCGGTGTTGGGGTTGCAGCCGGTGGGCGCCTGGTCGATCCCGACCGTGACGGTCCCTCCGACCCCCGGGACCCACGGACTGGTCGTGGTGGTGGTCGATGCGGAAGCGGCCGGGCGTCTCGGCCCGGTCGTGACCGCGGCACCGATCGCGCCGCCCGCTGCGAGGAGGCCGACCACCACGGCGGCGCACGCCGCCCGGCGTGCGAAGCCCGGGCCCTTGCCCGGGTGGGTCACTGCAGCCGGAGGTCCAGCGTGAGCGTCGTCAGGGCGAAGATGACCGCCACCGTCACCGTGATCCGGTCGAGGTTCCGCTCGACCACGGTCGACCCGGACGCCACCGCGCCGACACTGCCGCCGAACATGTCCGACAGGCCCCCGCCCTTGCCGCTGTGCATGAGGATGAGGAAGACGAGCCCGACCGCCGACAGCACCTCGACGATGATGTAGAGCCAGGTCAGCACCCGATCAGCTCCTCCACGACGTTCACGACGTGCGGTCTCTGCATGCGGTCACGTTCGGTCGGGCGACGCAGCCCGCTCGACCCCAAGAAGCTAGCAGGCCGCCCCCCGCAGCGGGCATCGTCGGCACCTGGGGTCGGTCCCGGCGCTCGGTTCCTGGGGTCGGTCCAGGCGCTCGGCTCCTGGGGTCGGTCCAGGCGCTCGGCTCCTGGGGTCGGTCCCCAAGCTCGGCTGCTGCAGTCGGTCCCCGGGCTCGGCACCTGGGGTCAGGGGTCTGCAGCAGGGGTCCGCACCGGTTGCCCACCGGGTCGGTGCCGGCGGGCTGACGTCACCGGGCGGCTGGCCCGGACGATCTCGAGGAACTCCGCCGCGTTGAGGCTCGCGCCGCCCACGAGCAGCCCGTCGACGTCTGGCTCTGCCATGAGGTCCGCCGCGTTCTGCGGGTTGACCGAGCCGCCGTACTGCACACGCAGGGAGGCCGCGGCATCGCTCCCCGCGAGCCCCGCCACGGTCTGTCGGACGAACAGGCAGGCGTCCTCTGCGTCGACGGCCGTCGCCGCGTTGCCGGTGCCGATCGCCCAGAGGGGCTCGTACGCGACGACGACGCGGGCCACCTGCGCGCCCTCCAGCCCGCGGAGCGCCGAATCGAGCTGTGCCGAGAGCCGCGCCTCGGTTCGTCCCCCAGCGCGCTCGGACTCCGATTCCCCCACGCAGAGGATGGGCGTCATCTCGTGGCGCAGGACCGCTCGCAGCGTCGCGGCGACCGCCTCGTCGGTCATGGCGAAATGCCGGCGCCGCTCGGAATGCCCGACGATCACGTAGCGGACGCCCAGGCGGGCGAGCATCTGGGGGCTGACCTCGCCGGTGTACGCCCCGCGGTCGTGGTCGTTGCAGTGTTGGGCGCCCAAGGAGACCGGGATCGACTCACCCTCGACGAGGGTCTGCACGGTGCGGATGTCGGTGAACGGCGGGTGCACCGACACGTCCACCTTCGCGACGTCCTCGGCCCTGAGGCGGAGCCCGAGGTCACGGACCGTGTGGAGCGCCTCGATGTGGTCGTGGTGCATCTTCCAGTTGCCGCTCACGAGCGGCCGGCGCGTCGCACCGTCGGGCCCGGGCCGGGACGTCCGAGCAGAGGCGGGGGAGGCGGGGGAAGAGGCGGGGGAGCCCTCCGCCGGCAGGTCGGGGTCCACCGGGCTCACGGGTGCGGCGCGTGCGGCGCGTTGGGCGCGTTGCGCAGCGCGGCGAGGCCGGGCAGGTCCCCCTTCTCGAGAAGCTCGAGGGAGGCGCCGCCGCCGGTCGAGAGGAAGTCGACGCGATCGGCGAGGCCGAGATGGTCGAGCGCGCTCACGATGTCGCCGCCCCCGACCACGCTGAAGCCCCGCGAGGTCGCGACCGCCTGGGCGACCTTGCGGGTGCCGGAGGCGAAGCGATCGTCCTCGGTCACCCCGAGGGGGCCGTTCCAGAAGACCGTCGCCGCGTCGGCCACCACCTCGCCGAAGGCGGCGGCGGTCTTGGGCCCGATGTCGAGCCCCCGCCAGCCGTCGGGCACGTCCTGGTCGACCACGCGGACCTCCCCGCCGCTCGACCCGCCGCCGCTCGGCCCGCCGCCGCTCGACTCACCGGCCCTCGGCCCGCCGCCGGCACCCGCCCCGAAGGGCGCACCGCTCTCCAAGGCGACGGTGTCGACCGGCAGGACGATCTCCACCCCGGACGCGAGCAGCTTGGCGCACGACTCGACGTGCTCGGGGTCGACGAGCGAGTCGCCGACGCTGTGGCCGGTCGCGACGAGGAACGTGAACGCCATGGCGCCGCCCACGCACAGGACGTCGACCTTCTTGGCGAGCACTTCGAGGACGCCGAGCTTGTCGGCGACCTTCGCGCCGCCGACGACCGCGACGAAGGGGTGCGCGGGCGACTCGAGGAGGCCGCCTATGACCTCGACCTCGCGTGCGAGCTGGCGACCCGCGGCGCTCGGCAGGCGTGCCGGCGGGCCGACGATCGAAGCGTGCGCGCGGTGCGACGCGCCGAAGGCCTCGTTGACGTAGGCGTCCTGCCCCGCAACGAGCTGGTCCACGAATGCAGGGTCGTTGGCCGTCTCCCCGGGGGAGAACCGGAGGTTCTCGAGGAGCTGTACCCCGGGCACCAGCGTCTCGAGGTGGGCGCGCACCGGCGCCATGTCGAAGCGGGGATCCGGTGCCCCCTTGGGACGCCCCAGATGGCTGCACGCCGTGACGTGCGCCCCGCGCTCGACGAGCCACCGCAGGGTCGGGAGCGCGGCGCGGATCCGGAAGTCGTCGGCGACCCGCCGGGCTCCCGGTGAGGCCGGGTCCTCTTCCAGCGGCACGTTGAAGTCGACCCGCACGAGCACGTGGCGCCCGCGGACCTCGGGGAGGTCCTCCAGCCGGGGGAGCGAGGACGCCAGCGAAGAGGCGGCAGGCGTCACTTGGTGCCGCTCGCCGCAGGAGGCGCTGCCTCGCCGCCGACGATCGCCACGAGGTCGACCAGGCGGTTCGAGTAGCCCCACTCGTTGTCGTACCAGCCCTGCACCTTCACGAGCGTGCGGTCGTCGCCGATCGGCTGGACCATGGTGAGCGGCGAGTCGAAGATGCACGACGCCGGGTTGCCGACGATGTCCGAGGAGACGATCGGCTCGTCGCTGTAGAGCACGATCCCCTCGAGCGGCGGCGAGGAGGCCGCCGCAGCGAAGGCCGCGTTGACGTCGTCCACGGTGACGGCGGCGCCGACGACGACGCTGAAGTCCGTGATCGACCCGACCGGCACCGGCACGCGCAGCGCCTGGCCGTCGAGCTTGCCCTTCATCGCCTCGAGGACCATGCCGGTCGACCGTGCTGCGCCGGTCGAGGCGGGGACGATGTTGACCGCGGCGGCGCGCGCCCGCCGGAGGTCCCGGTGGGTGAGGTCGAGGAGGTTCTGGTCGTTGGTGTAGGCGTGGACGGTCGTCATGAGCCCGGCCACGATCCCGAAGGCGTCCTCGATGACCTTCACCATCGGGACGAAGCAGTTGGTCGTGCACGACGCGTTGGAGATGACGAAGTGACGGGACGGGTCGAAGTCGCCGTCGTTCACCCCGACCACGAAGGTCGCGTCGGCGTCGGAGGAGGGCGCGGAGATCACCACGCGCGACGCGCCGGCATCGAGGTGCGCGGCCGCCGCCTGGCGGGAGGTGAACCGGCCCGTCGACTCGAGCACCACGTCGGCGCCGAGCTCCTTCCAGGGGAGGTCGGCCGGGTCCCTCTCGGCGAGCACCTTGATGTGCCGGCCGCCGACCACCAGCTCGTCGCCCTCCACGGCGACCGGCGTGTCGAAGTGTCCCTGGGTCGAGTCGTAGCGGAGGAGGTGCGCGTTGGTCTCCGGCGACGTGAGGTCGTTCACGCCCACCACTTCGATGTCCGCCGAGCGCTCCACCACCGCCCGCACGAACTGCCGTCCGATCCGCCCGAACCCGTTGATCCCGACCCGTACCGTCATGGCGCCTCGCTCCTCTTGCCGAACGTTTCTTTACGTTCTACGCCGAACTGGCCGCGGCTCACACGTTGGAAGGGGACATGCCGCGTCCGCCCGCCTCCCCGGCCCGACCGGCCGCCTCCCCCGACGCGAGCAGCTCCGAGAGTGCCGAAGCGAGCAGCGCCGGGTCGTGGACCAGACCGTTTCGCCCTGCAAGCCGGCGTGCCACCAGAGGCACCCCCCCGCCGACCACACCGACCCCAACCACGCCCTCGACCACACCGACCCCAACCACGCCCTCGCCCACACCGACCCCAACCACGCCTTCGCCCACATCGACCCCGCCCGCACCGGCCCCCACCTCCATCTCCGACGCGGGGTCCCACAGCACCGCGTCCACCTCGACCCCATGGCGCACGAGCGCGGCGATGTGGTCGGCCACGCTGTAGCCCGCGGTCTCCGGGAGCTGGGGGCGGAGGTTGCAGACGTAGACGCGCTGGGCCCGCGCGGTCGAGATGGCACGGGCGATGCCCTCGACCGCGGCGGCGGCGAGGACGCTCGTGTAAAGCGATCCCGGCCCGATCACGATCTGGTCGGCCGCGGCGATCGCCGCGAGCGCCTCGGCGGGAGGGGCGCACCCTTCGGGGACGAGGGAGACCTGCTCGGTCCTCGGAGACCGGGAGACGGCGACCTGGCCGTTGACCTCGACGCCGTGGCCGACGGCCTTCAGCACCACGCGCTCGGCGGTGGCGGGCAGGACGCGGCCGACCGCGCCGAGGAGCGCGGCGGTCTCGTCGATCCCCGCGACAAGGCCGCCGGCCGCCTCGACCATCCCGGCGAGGACGACGTTGCCGAGCGGGTGCCCCGCGAGGTCCCCCCCTGCAAAACGATGCTCGAACGCCGCCGCGAGCACCGAGCCCTCCTCGGCCAGGGCGACGAGGCACTTGCGGAGGTCGCCGAGGGCGACGACGTCGAGCTGCTCGCGCAGGCGCCCGGTCGACCCTCCGTCGTCGGCCACCGAGACGATCGCCGTGATCTCGTCGGCGTACCGCCGGGCGGCGCGAAGCGTCACGGCAGTCCCGTGGCCGCCCCCGAGGGCGACGACGCGGGTCATGGCCAGAGCGTCGCGAGCGTCGCGCTCACGACCCGATCCGCTGGTCGTACTGGGTGAGGATCTGGTCGACCTGCGCGGTGGCGTGGGCGAGGGCCGCCGAGGGGCTGACGCCGCTTTGGAACATCGACTCCTCTGCGTCGAGCTCGGCCGTGCGGACCTGTGTGTAGGGCCCGATCACCGCGCCCGCGGTCGCGTCGTTGTTCGCCCCTTGGACGAGCTGCTCGTACGCGACCTTGTAGCCGGGCTCGGCGCTCCACAGGGCCTTCACCGCTGCCGTCTTTGCAGACGACTTGCGGATCGGGATGTAGCCCGTTCCCTTCGCCCAGGCCGCCTGGCTCTTGGTGGAGTCGAGGAAGGCGATGTAGTCCCACGCCGCGGCCCGGTCGACGGGGGACTGGCGGTTCGAGATGTACAGCGCGGAGCCGCCGACCTCGATGCCGCCGCGTACCTTGGTGCTGTAGACGGGGAACGGCGCCACGCCGAGCTTCACGTTCGGGTACTGGCCGGTCGCGAGCACAGCCTCGACCGTGCCGAGCACCGCGGTCGTGTCGATGGTCATCGCGTACTTGCCCGAGCCGATCCCGAGGAGGTTGTCGTACTCTGCGGTACCGGTCGCGGGGTTGGTGGTCGCGTCACCCGACCGCACCATCGTGTCGAGGTCGGTCCAGATCCTCTTCGCGACCGGCGTGTCGAAGACCGCTGCGGTCGCGCGGCCCTTGCGCCCGTTGGCGTGGTTCACGAAGAGCTTGCCCGCGGTCGCGAGCCACGTCTCCAAGTGCCAGGGGTCGAGCTTGAGCCCGACGCCGCTCCCATGGGCCTTCAGGATCGCGGCGTCGTGGACGAACTGTCCGAGTGTGACCGGGGGAGAGGCGATGCCGTCCTTTTGGAAGGCGAGCTGGTTGTAGAAGAGGACCGGTCCCGAGACGGCGAAGGGCATGCCGACCTCGACGCCGTCCAGCTTGTAGGCCGCAAGCACGCGCGGGATGAAGTCGGAGGTGCGGTAGTGCGCGGCCTTCATGCAGGACTGGACCGGCGTGACCGAGTGCGAGTCGGCCACGCCCTGCAGGTCGGTCGATGTGAGCTGGACGACCGAAGGCAGCTGGCCGTTGCTGAGGCCCGCCTGGTACTTGATCCAGGTTGTTGTGTAGCTGCGCTGCTGGACGAGGGTGACCTGGACCTTGTGCTGCGAGGCGTTGAACGCATTGGTGAGCGCCTGGAGCGTCTTGCCGTTGGCTGTGACCATCGACTCCCAGAAGGTGATGTGGACGGCCCCCTTGTGGGCAGCGAGCAGTGAGGGTTTGCACTGCGGGCCGCCTGCCTTCGACGGCGCGGCAGACGCGGCCGGCGACCCGAGGAACAAGGCTCCGGCCCCGGTCCCGGCGCCGGCAGCCGCACCGGCGAGGATCGCGGCGCAGGCTGCGAGCGCCGAGACCCCGGCGCGCCCCCTGCGCATCCTCGCCTCCCCGCTCGCCGCGGTTCGTCCGCCGCTCGACCTCGCCGCCCCGCTTGCCGCGGTTCGTCCCCCGAGTCGCTGCACGGAGCCAGCCTGCCACGTGCTCACTTGACCGCGCCGCCGGTCAGGCTCCGGACGAGCTGCTTTTGGAACACGACGAGCAGGACGGCAAGCGGGAGGACCGCGATGACCGTCCCGGCCAACGCGACGTCGGTGTGGCTGACCTGGGTCCCCTGGAGGAGCTTCAAGCCGATCTGGACGGTCCGGACGTTGTTGCCGCTGCCGGTGACCACGAGGGGCCAGAGGTACTGGTTCCACGCTCCGAGAAACGAGAAGACGCCGAGGGCGGCGAGGGCGGGCCGGGCCAGGGGGACCGCGACGCGCGCCAGGAAGGCGAGGTGGCCGTAGCCGTCGAGCGTCGCGGCCTCGCGCAGGTCCCTGGGGATCTGGAGGAAGGCCTGGCGGAGGAGGAACGTCCCGAACCCGGTCGCCAGGAAGGGCACTGCGAGCCCTTCGAACGTGTTGTACCAGCCGAAGCTCGAGATGGTCTGCGTGTTGGTCACGAGCGTCACCTCGAAGGGGATCATGAGCGTCGCGAGGAAGACGACGAAGAGGGCGCGGCGCAGCGGGAACCGCACGAAGGCAAAGGCGTACCCCGCCAGCACCGACGTCACGAGCTGCCCGCACACGATGAGACCCGTCTGGATCGCGGAGTTCCGCAGGTAGACGCCGAGATGGCCCTGACTCCAGGCGACCGTGTAGTCGTGCCACTGCGGGTCGAGGGGGAAGAGCGGCGGCGGGCGCTGCGCGAGCGCCGAGGGCGGCAGGAGCGAGTTGACGACCGTGAGGTAGAGCGGCGCGAGCACGACGAGCGCGCCGAGGGTGAGGAGCGCGTAACGCGCGGCCCTGCGCAGGGTCCTGCGCCGGCGCGCCGGCCGGCGACGGCGGGCTGCGTCCGTCACCTCAGCGCTCCCCGCGCCCCGGGCCCCGCGCCCGAGCTCGCCGCGGGCCCGCGTTGCACGCAAGGGACGGGGTCAGTCCGCATAGTGGACCCGACGCTCGAGGAAGCGGAGCTGCAGCAGGGTGACGCCGAGGGTGAGGAGGAAGAGGACGAGGGACAGCACGGCGGCCTGGCCGGGTGTCTTCGCCACCTCGATCGTGTTCAAGATGTCGTAGACGAGGAGGTTGACGTGCTCAAAGGCCGCGTTCGAGTAGCCGATGAGGATGTCGACCTGGCCGAAGGTCTGGAAGGCGTAGATCGTGGCGACGACGAGGCCGAAGAAGATCGTGGGGGAGAGGAGCGGGACGGTCACCCGCCAGAACACGGTCCGCTCCGAGGCGCCGTCGACGCGAGCCGCCTCGAGCACCTCCTCGGGGACCGCCGAGAGCCCTGCGGACATGACGATGAAGGAGAGCCCGAGGAACTGCCACACCGCCATCACCGCGATCGCCGGGAGCGCCCAGGTCGTGTTCTGGAGGATCGGCGGGGTGGGGTTGAGCCCGAGCCACGGCAAGAGCCCCACCACGGGGTCCATGAGCGTGCCGAACACGAGCGCCGACACGGCGACCGAGGAGATCACCGTGGAGGAGAAGACCACCCGGTAGACGGCCATCCCCCGGAGGCGCCGGTGGGCGGCGACCGCGAGGAGCAGGCCGCCGAGAAGGCCCGCGGGCACGACCATCACGACGAAGAGCAGCGTCGAGACGAGGCTCTGGAGGAAGCTCGACGAGGTCAGCACCCCGGAGACCTGGTGGAAGCCGACGTAGTGGCTCGGAAGTCCCGGGTACGGCGGAGTCTGGTAGAGCGCCAGGCGGAAATTCTCGAAGAACGGGTAGAAGACGAAGACCGCGAAGACAGCCAGCGCCGGGAGCACCAGGAGGTAGCCGAGCGCGGCCTCGCGCACGGTGCGCCGCCGGCGCCGCCGTGCCCTCGCAGCCGCCGTGCCCTGCGCGCCCGGTGCGCGCTCCGCTCCCTGCGCGCGCTCCGCGCCCTGCGCGCGCTCC
>JAJYXS010000058.1 GCA_021801615.1 Actinomycetes bacterium | reverse complement strand
TCGCGTTCTACGACTTCCCCCAAGAGCACTGGGTGCACCTGCGCACGACGAATCCGATCGAGTCGACGTTCTCGACGGTGCGGCTTCGCACGAAGGTCACCCGAGGGGCTGGGTCCCGCAAGGCCGGGCTCGCGATGGCCTACAAGCTGCTCGACTCCGCCCAGGTCCGCTGGCGGCGGATCACCGGTGCCGAGCTCGTCCCGCTCGTCCGAGCGGGCGCCACGTTCATCGACGGCAAGCTACAAGAAAGGAGCGATCAGTCGGGGCAAGAGACCGCCGACACCGACGAAAACACCGGGTCCGTCGCAGCCTGACTGAGATTTATCGTCCACAACTCTTGACAATGGCTCCGCTAACCGAGTTCCGCACGCTCTGGCGATCAGGACAGATGACCGACGTCGGTCTCGCGTACATGGCTCGAGTCGATGGGTCTCCTCGGCCATCGGCACGAGGCCGAGTGAGGTCGGGCCGAGCAGCAGCCCTCATCAGCGGCAGCCAACTCGAGGAAGCCTGCACCTGTCGCCGGCACGTCGGCTGCATCAACCTTCCCCCGACGCCAGGGATCGCTCAGTTCCGGTTATGCCGGTGGATGCGCGACGTAGGCCGTCTTTTCTTCCCCGGAGAAGCCGCAAGCGCGATAGAAGACGTGAGTCGCCGGCTTGCGGGAACCAGTGAGGAGCATGGCCTTGTAACAACCAGCGTCCCATGCCGCCTGGAGGGTTCCGGCCATGATCTGCTTGCCGAAGCCCTTACCGCGACGGCTCTCCTCAACGACGACGTTCTCGATGACGGCGTAGGGCGACGCCGACCTCGTCATGTTGGGGATGATTTCAGGTAGGTCGTGGCGACGACGGCCCCATCTTCCTCGAGCACGAACAGATGCAGGCCCTTTGCCGCGAGGATCTGTTCGAAAACTTCCGCAACCGAGCCGTTCTGCACCACCGGGTCTGCTGGCTGCAGCTGACGGTAGAGCCATAGGACGGCGTCGAGATCGCCGCGTCGTGCTTCACGGAACATGGCAAACGCTACCAACAGCGGGACGAATGGAGACGATTGTGAACGATCACGAATCGTCACAGCCCCCCTCTCTCTCGGACAGCCGCGTCTCACGGAATGCAGCTCCAGATCGGCGTCGTGCGTATCACTGTCCCCTATCCGCACTCGACGATGGGGCGGCACCTGCCCCCCACCGCCGGCAGCGTGGCACTTGGGATCCAGCCGGCGGTCGGCCTGAAACGTTGACCTCCTTCCGGACATGTAGATAGAGAGGAGCTGCGTCTCGAGGCAGGCAGGGGGCGATGGACGACGAGCGACAGGAGCGCTTCCGTGTCCTCTATGTCTCGGCACGCCCTCGGATCGTGGCCTACGCGCTCCGTCGGACCCGAAGTGCCGAAGACGCCGCCGACGTCGTCGCCGAGACCTTCGCCGTCGCCTGGAGGCGCATCGACGACGTCCCCGAAGGGGACGACGCGGTCCTCTGGCTCTATGCCACCGCCAGGCGCGTGCTCGCCAACGAGCGCCGCCGTGGTCGAAGGCGCACCGACCTCGTCTCGCGCATCGGGTCCGTGCTCTTTGAGCATGGTGCCTCGGTCGAGCCGCCTGACGGGACAGCGCTCGTCGCCGTGTCTGCGCTCCGGTCCCTCGACGGAGATGACCGCGAGCTCTTGATGCTCACCGCGTGGGAAGGCCTGGACGCCGCCGACGTGGGGCGCGTGCTCGGCTGCACGCCCGGTGCGGCCCGGATCAGGCTGCATCGTGCGAGGAGGCGCCTCGATGCCGTGATCGCAGCACTCACATCTGAGGATCCAGGCGAGCGACACCCCGACCTCGCCGGACGAAGAGGGAACGAAGGTGCCGTGCTCGGCTGCGCGGAAGAGGAGGCATGAGCCCCATGGACAACCTCGTCGTGTTGGATGGAAGCGACCCTGTCGACCACGGGGCAGTCGAGCGTGCACTGTCGCACCCGGTCTTCGACGAACTGTACGCCGACATCGTGGCGCGCTCGGTGGAAGCGCCCGGCGAACGGGCCACGTCGCGCCCGTCCCGGTCTCCTCGCTCGACCGCTCGCCGCTGGCGCGTCCCGGTGGCCGCAGCGGCCGCAGTCGTCGCGCTCGTGGGCGTCCTCGTGGGCGTCGGGGTGATCGGTGGTGGGGGCCGTGGCCTCTCCCACCCCTTCACCACCGCGTGGTCGCCTAGTCGGCCGTTCGTGCACGCAGGCTCTGGTGGTGCCACGACGAGACACGGCACCTGGCGCCTCGTCGACGAGCTGCGCAGCGGAACCTGGCAGCAGAACGTCTACGGACCCCCTCCGGGCGTCCTTTCGTGCTCGACTCCCGGTCCCTGCTACGTGATAGCCGGCACTTACCGCTCGTCGCATGCCACCACACCAGTCGCCGAGACCCTCTACGTGAGCACGAACGACGGTGCGACATGGTCGGCGCTACCTCTGCCCCACGGGCTCGTCCCCTCGACCCCCCTCGAGTGCAGCGGCCCACAGTGGTGCGCGACGGGTGGGACCTACGAGAGCCAGCCGGTGCTGGCAGTGACCCGCGACGGCGGGCACTCCTTCACGATCGACCCACTGCCCGCAGGGGTCGGCACGTTGCACACAGTGTCGTGCCCGTCGAGTGGGGTGTGCATGGGCCTGGTCTCGGCCGCACTGCACACACAGGCGCCCGTCGACGCGACGCTCCTCGTGACGAGCGACGGTGGCTCGACCTTCCACGACGAGCCGATCCTTCCGGGCGACTCGATGGTCGGTTTGTCGTGCACGTCGGCCACAGCGTGCACGGCGGTCGGTCTCACCGACGCCTCTGCGCACGAGCTCGTGCCCGTCGGTGTCTCCGCCCTCACGACCGACCAAGGGCGCACGTGGCAAGCGGGCTCGCTTCCCGTCGGCTTCGGCGTGGAGTTCTCGGAGCTCACCTGCGCCGACGCACAGCACTGCTTCGTGGCGGGCTTCGTGCCCATCCCCAACAACGCCAGTCTCGCGACAGCGCAGTGTGCCTCGACACGTACCGCTTCGACACGCACAGCGCCCTTCCCCGCGATGAGCCCGAAGGTCGCTGCCATCTCGAAGACCGAGACCGAGCTCAAGGCGGCGGCCGCCGCCGCGGCGTCTGGGAAGTACCACGTCTCTGAAGGGACCTGCCAGGCCGTCACACTGGTCAGCGACGTCGCGACCAGTCGTGACGGCGGGCTCACCTGGACGCCCGACGTGCTCCCCGCAGACGTGCCCGCTCCCCACCTCAACGGCCTCTCGTGCCCGACGGCGACAGTGTGCTGGGCGGGCGGCCAGGAAGCGGTCGCCCAGAAAATCGGCAACGGGGTGAACCTCGGCTCATCGGTCCTCATCGGCACGACCGACGGCGGTTCGACGTGGTCGAAGGTCGTCTTCAGCGTCCCTGCGACAGCGCCGAACCCGACAGGCCAGTCCTACCTCTCGATCGGCACGGTCAGTTGTCCGAGTGCCAGCGTCTGCCTCGCCAGGGGCATGGCCGCAGCAGGAGCGCGCGACGCGCCCGTCTACAGCCTCGTCGTGCCTGGCAACTGAACGTCGGCGGCGCTCAGCGGTGTCCCCAAAGACCATGGGCCGAGCTCCACCGACACGACGCCTACCGCCGGCAGGGAGCACGTACGCGCGGCCGGATGCCGGTCCTGCTATCGTTACATGTAACGAAGGGAGGTCCATGGCCACGACAGCTGCCTCGAGACGCCGGGTCGCCGAGCACCGAGCACGTCTTCGTGCCCAGGGGCTGCGGCCTGTCCAGATCTGGGTGCCAGACGTCCGAGCGCCGGGATTCGCGGCGGAGGCACATCGCCAGGCGAGGGCTGTTGCCGCGAGTGAGCACAGCGCTGACGACCAGGCCTTCGTTGACTCGGTGGCGGTCTGTCCCGAGGAGTGAGGCGAGGCGAGATCTGGACCATTGCTGGCGGCAGTGACTACGCCGGCAAGCCAAGGCAAGCGGTCATTCTCCAAGACGATCGGTTCGACACCGACTCGGTGACGGTGTGCCCGTTCACGACCGATCCCACCGAAGCGCCGCTCTTCCGAGTGGAGATCGAGCCGGGGCCCGAGAACGGGCTGAGTCAGGCGTGCCGGCTCATGGTTGACAAGATCACGACCGTCCGCCGTTCACGACTTGGTGACCGCGTCGGCGAGCTGTCCGACGCCGACATCGTCCGACTGAACCGCGCCGTTGTCGTCTTCCTCGGCATCGCGTCTGGCGCTTGAACCTACCCTTTGAAGTAGCCCAATAACGCACTCGCCACTGGAGCGACAGGGCGCCCCGACCGCCGGGACGGTGCAGAGGCACCGGGCCGAGGAACACCCCCGCGCCCCGAAGAGCGGTGGTCCCACCATGGTGCCGAGCACCGTCGCGTCGGTGATCGTCCCGCTGGGGAGCCTCGGGCCGGTGCCCGCAGGACCACCTACAGCTCGAGCCTGCCGGTCAGGGTCCCACGGCTCCATGACCGCGGCGTGAGGAGGTGACCGCGAGTTCGGCGACGATCCCGATCACCCACGAGCGCGAGCCCGGTCAGCACGACCGACGGAGGAGTTGTTCCCGTCCGCGCAGCTGGCGTGTCCGAGTGGTGATCACATCGCCCTCCGTCGGACGAGCCAAACCGTCGCGGCGACGAGCAGTGCCGACAGCACGAGCAGCCACCCACCCTCGATCCACTGGAACGTCCAGAAGCGACTAATCGGTTGGTACTTCGCCCACTCGACGTACCCGTGCTGCATGAGGCATCGGGTCGGGGTCATCAGGCCCGAGGTCTCGACGCCGGCCCCTGGGCCCGCCGTGAAGGCGGACGGGCAGAGCTGGGGGAGCAGGCCGAGCTGGATCCGGCTCCCGAACACATAGTTTCCGCCCTTGGTCCACCACTCGCTCACGATCCACGCTGAGCTCGGGATGTGCAGGTTCCTTGCGAGGAGCGGCGTCAGGTAGTGCTCACGGAGTACGTTCGCCGTCAACAGGGCAAGTGCGGTGTAGGTGGCGAGGGTGGCGACGATCGCGGGCACGACCCGGCGGATGAGCATCCCAGCGAGCACGCCGGCCGCGAACGCTCCGAGCGTCCATCCGATGAACGCGGGACCACGGAGGTCGAACAGCCCTGCAGAGAAGGGGCTCGCCCCGGCGAGGTTGGGGGCGTCCTGCGCGGCGACGTAGGGCTGGTAGTACCAGGACAGCAGCATGCCGAAGGCTGCGGCGAGGCCCGCCACGGCAACGCCGAGCAGCACCAGCTTGGCGAGCGCCCATCGCCAACGGCCGAAGGCCTGGGTCCAGGCGTAGCGGAACGTCCCGTTCTCGAACTCACGGGCCAGCACGACAGGCCCGATGAACGCCCCGATCAGCGCGGGGATGGGCTGGAGGACGAAGCCACCTTTCAGGAAGGAGTTCGTGCTTTCGAAGTCGATGGCAAGGTTGCTGCAATTTGCTGAGCCCACGGGCCGACAGGCCGCGGCGGCGGCGAACGCCTGGTGCACCAACAGCCCAGTCGTCCACAGCCACACCGCGAGCACGCCAAGGAACACCACCGCACCACCGAGCGCCACGCGATGATGTCGCCACGTGACCCAGAGCATCCGCCGCCACGGCAAAGGCCGCAGGCGCGTTTCCTCGGCGGGAGCGATGGTTGGAGGCAATGACGTCATGTCGTCACCTCCCTTGCTTCGACCCACCCGCTCGCCGAGCCGGACACCGCCGCCACTCGCTGCTCGCGCAGGTAGGCCATCGTCAGCTCTTCGAGCGTCACGCCGCGGGCTTCCCATCTGGGTGGCACCCGCTCGACACGGTTCTCGGTTCGCACGAGCAGGTGCGCCTGCGATCCTGCACATGTCGCATGGACGACGCCCCACTCCCGCGCGTGCTGCTCCGACCCCGACGCCGGGCCGGTGAGCAAGAGATGGGTCGCCAGCAGCTCCTCGACCCGGCCGGCCACTTGGATGCCGCCGTGCGAGACGACGACGAGGTAGTCGGCAACCCGCTCGAGCTCGGCGAGGACGTGCGACGACAGCACGACCGAGACACCGTCCTCGGCAACGGCCCGCATCACCGTCGTCATGAAGGTGTCTCGGGCGATCGGATCGAGGGCGGCCATCGGCTCGTCGAGGACGAGGAGCTGCGGTCGTCGAGCGAGCGCCAGCGTCAGCGCGAGCTGCGCCTGCTGGCCGCCTGACAGCGTCCCCGCCTTGCGCTTCAGCGGGATTGCGAGCTCGTCGAGGCGCTGGTTGGCGTAGCGCTGGTCGAAGCGACGGTTCAAGTTGCGAGTCTCGTGGATGAGATCGGTGGCCGAGAGGTTCCTGTAGAGCGGCGCGTTCTGGGCAACGAAGGCGATGCCATCGAGTGCGGCGAGTGAACCGGCGCGACGTCCACCGAGCACCGTGATCTCGCCGTCCGTCGGGAGCACGAGCCCGACCGTCAGGTTCAAGAGGGTCGTCTTGCCGGCCCCGTTTGGACCGACGAGCGCGACCACGTGCCGACCCGGAATCGCCAAATTGCAGTCGTGGAGTGCTCTCGTCTGCCCATAGGACTTCCCGAGGTCGCGCGTCTCGATGACGTTCATGGCCGCCGTCTCGCCTCGTAGCCATCTCGGTCCGTGTTCCTCGCCTGACTCATTTGCCCTCCATGCACTCGGCCTCTGTGCGAACGTCTTCAGTGTGGTAAGAGAGTCGTCACCAGGGAATACGGCTAGGCGGCGTCTTCGGGGGTGGAGGGAGGTACACCCCCTATTGGGTTCCTAGCCCTACTGCCAGAGCCCGTCGCACCAGGCAAACTGGGGACGTCCTGCCGAGAGAAGTCGAAGCGTCATGAGCACAGAGGCGATCGTCGAGAGGCACAGTCGACGCGCTGGACCGCCCTGGAACCCCAGGGCCGGCCTCCTCGCGCTTGTCCGTGGAGTGGGCTTCCTCGGGTTGGCGGTGGCAGGCGCCGCCCTCCTCGTGGTGCCCCTGCTCGTCCCGACCCTGGGCGTGCTCGGGTTGCTGGCCCTGCACAGCTTCGGTCCCCGCCTGGCGCTCATGCTCGCCGTGTTGTTCTGGGCCGGCGATGTCCTGGTGGTCCGCTATGGCCTCCTCGGCGCGCTCGTGGGGTCCCGCCGACTGGCCCAAATCACCCGGCGGCTCTCGGACGACTGGCTGCAGGTTCCGATCCGCGACCCCTACGTGGCGGCAACCGACCAAGACGTGGCGGGGCTCGGCATTCTCCGGCTGCGGTGGATGCTGTCGGACTCTGCCACCGGGTGGGACCTGCTTTGGATGGCCATCAACGCCTCGTTCGGGTGGCTCCTCGCAGTGATCCCACTCGTGCTCGCGGTGGCAGGACTGATCGGCTGCGTCGGCTACGGGATCGTCGGCATGTTCGGTGTGTCGGTCCCCGGCCGCGTCGTGCTCGGGCTGGTGGGCGGAGCCGTGACGGTCTTGGCGGTGTGGTCGGCGCCGCTTCTGTTGCAGACCTACGGTGCCTTGGCCCGCGCCGTCCTCGGTCCACGCGACGACCCAGAGCTGGCCCGGCGGGTGCGGCACCTTGCTCAGACCCGTGCTGAGACCATCGACGCAAGCGCGGCCGAGATCCGACGCATCGAGCGGGACCTCCACGACGGGGCACAAGCTCGCCTGGTGGCGATGGGCATGACGCTGAGCGCCGCGGAAGATCTCCTCGACACCGACCCGGAAGGCGCTCGCCAGTTGCTGGTCGAAGCCCGGCAGGCGTCGGGCATGGCGCTGGCCGACCTTCGCGCCCTGGTGAGCGGCATCCACCCACCCGTCCTCGCCGACCGGGGACTGGTCGACGCCATCCGCGCTCTGGCTCTGGACTCGGCGCCGCGAGTGGAGGTGACGGCCGATCCGATCAGACGCCCGCCGGCTCCGATCGAGTCGGCTGCGTACTTTGCGGTGTCCGAGCTGCTGGCCAACGTGACCAAGCATGCCGAGGCCCACCGTGCATGGATCGACATCCGCTACCAGGAAGGGAAGCTTGCGATCTGCGTCACCGACGACGGTCGAGGTGGGGCCGCCGCCGGACGCGGCACCGGGCTGCGTGGGATCCAACGTCGACTTGCGGCCTTCGACGGCGCGATGGCGCTCAGCAGCCCATCTGGAGGGCCGACGGTCGTCAATCTGGAGATCCCGTGCGAATTGTGATCGCCGAAGATCAGTTCTTGCTGAGAGACGGTCTCACCCGGATGCTCGAGGCCCACGGCATGGAGATCGGTGCGGCCGTCGACAACGGAGGCGACCTGGTCGCGGCGGTGACCGCCGATCCTCCCGACGTCGCCATCGTCGACGTCCGGCTCCCACCCACCTTCACCGACGAGGGCATCCGCGCAGCGCTGACGTCACGCAAGAAGGTGCCCAGCCTGCCCATCCTGGTGCTGTCGCAGTATGTGGAGCAGCTCTACGCCCGCGAGCTGCTGGCCGACGGCACCGGAGGTATCGGGTACCTCTTGAAGGACAGAGTGCTCGAGAGTGCCCAATTCATCGAGGCCATACACCGGGTGGCCGCCGGGGGAACGGCCCTGGACCCCGAGGTGATCGCTCGGCTGCTCGCCCGAAACACCGAGGACGGCGCCGTCGGTGCGCTGAGCCCGCGCGAACGCGAGGTGCTGGGCCTCATGGCGGAGGGTCGGTCCAATGCCGCCATCGCCCAGCGGCTCGTAATCAGTGAGGGTGCCGTGGCCAAGCACACGGCATCGATCTTCCAACGGCTGGACCTGCAACCGTCCGAGGACGACAATCGCCGCGTCCTGGCGGTGCTGGCATATCTGGGAGCCTGATCCCGAGCCGATCAAGGTGGGCAGTCTTGAACCCTCCCGCCAGATCGCCACTGCTCGTGTCCCCGGAGATCGTCGGTCGGAGCCGGCGAACGCGTCACCGACCGTCGGGTCGGCATCCCCGCTCCGCATCGGCGACCGGCTTGCGAAGGCGTGGAAGCGGAACGCCGAGAACGTGGAGATCCGAGATGGAAGACTATGTACGTGGCCGAGTCCGGCCGCCAGTCGGCGGTCCAGGTGCAGCTGTCTGTCCGCCGAGGGCGCGAGGCGATCGAGTTCTACAAGGCCGCGTTCGGCGCAGAGGAGGTCTACCGCTTCGGCGGCACGGACGATCATCAGGAGGTCGTCTGTCAACTCCGTCTCGACGGAGCATCATTCTGGGTGGAGGACGAGTCGCCTGCGCACGGGAACTTCAGCCCCGAGAGCGTCGGGGGCTCGACCGAGCGGCTCCTGCTGATCGTCGATGAGCCCGGTGACGTCGTCCGGCGTGCCATCACTCTCGGAGCGACCGAGGTGAGTCCAGTCGAGGAGCAGCACGGATGGCTGCTGGGACGGGTCGACGACCCCTACGGCCACCGCTGGGAGATCGGTCGGCCGCTCGCTCTGTGGCCGCCGACCACAGAGAGGGACGCCCCATGAAGATCCATCGTTCGGTTCCGCCGCCCACGGTAATGCCGGTGCTCGTCTATCCCGACGTGCGCGCCGCCGTGGACTTCCTGACCGCGACGTTCGGCTTCGTCCAACGGATCCGGATCGGAGAGGACCACCGGGCCCAGGCGGCTGTCGGTACCGACGGCGCAGCGATCATCGCTGATGTCGGCGGTGATCGGAGCCCACCCCGGCAGGGCGGGATGACCCATCTGGTGTGCGGGTACGGGTGCCTGATGTCGACGCCGCCTTCGCTCGCGCCTGTGATCACGGCACCGTGGTGCTAGAAGGGCCGGTTGACCGGGAGTACGGCGAGCGCGACTGCACGATTGAGGACCTCGCCAGTCGCCGATGGCAACTCGCCCAAGCGGTTGCCGACGTGGCGCCGGAGGAGTTCGGTTGCGAGACCGTCAGCCCGTGGCCCGCCTACCAGCCCGGCGATCGCGTCTGAGCGGTCATCGGGCAGGTATCCCCTACCAACGTACCGAGCTGCCCGTCGGATCGCCCCCGAGCGTCGGGTCGGCGCACGTTACGAGGAACGAAGTTGCTCGACGATGGCGGCAGCTTCGGTGAAGCCGCCACGTCTTGCGCCCTCCCACTCGTCCACGGCGTGCCATCTGACCTCCCTCGGCGTTTCCGGCCACCTGGGAAGCAAGTGGACGTGGAGGTGGTCCCAAGCATGGCCGATCGTGGCTATGTAGACGCGCTCAGCGCCAACGCGCTTGAGCGCTGCCGACCATCGCTGGATCTGCACCCCGACCTCTCCCGACTCGGCGTCGTCCAGACCAGCGAAGTCGGCTACATGGCGAAAAGGGGTGACCAGCAGATGGCCGAGGTAGACGATGCCATCGTCGATCGGTGGGATGTGGAACGCCATCGTCAACTTCGTGGCGGCGAGCGGACCGCCTGGAATCACGACTTCACCAAGGTGCTCTTGGCACACGAGGCAGTCCCTCTGCGCGTCGTCGGCTGACCCAGTTGCCACGGGACCCATACTTCCAGGTACGAACGCGCGGTGTCCCCGAACACCGGTCTCCGCGCCTGCTGTCACGCGCCTCCAACCGCCGGCTAGTCGCGGCGGTGTCCCGCCGCGGCACCTCGGGGAGGAGGTGCGATCGGCGAGTCTCCCTATGCCCTGTTCGAGCGCTCGGGGGCCACCACCGCCCACCAGTGCTGGGCGGCGCGGCCGTGGATGGAAAGAGTCGTCCGGTCCCCCGTGGCGGTGAAGGTGACGCCGCCGGCGATCGTCGCCGTGCCGTTGGTGGTGCAGACAACCTCGAAGGGCTCCCCACGGACGTTGACCGATGCGTCGATGACCTGAGGCGGACCCGAGCACGCGACACGCACGGTAACCGTCTGGCCTTTCGTGGTCGGCGCGGTGACCTTGCCCACACCCGAGCCGCTCTGCATCCGGAGCCCGGCCGGCTCCGTTGTGGTCATGGCCATCTCGATGGCCTGCAGGCGGGCGGCGTTGCCCACGACCCGCGCCTTCGGGGGGCTCGCGACCATGAGCGTCGCGACGATGCCGGCCGCTGCGAAACAGATGGCCACACCGAATCGCACGAGTGCCCGGCGGTGCCGGCCGAGCGTCGACAGCCGCACGGTGAGCCCGGCACGGGCGACGTCGAGGAGGTCCTTCGCACCGATATGGCCCTTCTCCTGCTCCATGTCGGAGAGCAGGTGCTCGAGCTCGTCGCCGAAGCGGGCCCGCCATGAGCGGGGGAACGCCCGCACGAGCCAGCGCCGTCGGCCCATCGTCTCAGCTCGCGGGAGCGACGCGCCCCGCTGGTCGCGTCTTTCGGAGACGCCGGCGGCCTTCGGCGACGACGCGCCCAAGATGGTCGACCGAGCGCACGAGGGCCACTCGCCCCTGAGACGTGAGCGCGTAGGGGAGACGGCGGTCCACTGGGGGAAGGGCTTCGACGTAGCCGAGGTCCGAGAGTCTGCCGAGGGCCTTGTAGAGGGTGCCGGGGCCGAGGTGGACGCCGGCGAACCGCTCGACGTCCTTCATGAGGGCGTGGCCGTGCTGGTCCCCCGTGGACAGGCTCATGAGCAAGAGCAGGTGTGCCCCGCTGACGGTCGCCTCGGGCTCGGCGTTGTCTCTCGGCACGTCCTTCATAGTACTACGCCAGGCGATAGTCGGTACGGTGACGTGGCGGTGAAGGGCGCGGGCTCGGACTCCTGCCTCTCCGTGTCCCCTATCTTCAAGCGCCTGCGGCACGACGGGCGCCTCCGAACGCCGGCATTGCGCACCTGTGGCGGTCGCGGCTCGACCGAACGTGGCTGAGCCTCCCACCACATAGGGAGGTACGCCATGTCCACCACGCTCGCAGTCGAGCTTTCCAAGCCTACGGCTGGTCACGAGGCAGAACTGGCTGCCATCGCGTTCCTCGCCCGCTACAGCGGCCGTACGCTCGAGAGCTACCGCTACGACCTCCGCTCGTTCTTTCAGTGGGCGGCAGGTGTCGGGCTGGACGTGCTCGGGGCGACGCGTCCGCACATCGAGCTGTTCCGCTCCTCGCTGGAGGAGCGAGGCTTGGCACCAGCAACCATCGACCGGCGGCTGTCGAC
>JAJYXS010000172.1 GCA_021801615.1 Actinomycetes bacterium | reverse complement strand
GCGGGTTCCGAGCGGGTGCGGGGCGGCGGCGCGGGTTCCGAGCTGGTGCGGGGCGGCGGGGGTGCGGGGCGGGAGCGGCGCGCCGGCGCGGGACGCGTCGCCGTCGACGTGGGGGTCACCCGCCCGACGCGGCCTGACCGGCGGCCGACCTCGTCGAGCTCGACGAGCTCGCCGCCGACGTCACCAGGTGGGGCACCGGCAGGGTGGTCCCGAGGGAGACGGGGACGAGCTGGTGCACCTGCGCAGGCGGCGCCATGTGAAGGGTGCGCTCCGCCACGCCCAGGATGCGCGAGGGGTTCTCGAGCTGGGAGACCCCGAGCACGTCGCGCTCGTGGAGGAGCCTCGCCGATGTGATCTCGGACTGGACGTTCGCGAGCCGTACCTGGCCCTGCGCGAGCTCGGCGTGGCCGAGCACCACGAGCAGCAGGCTCGCGCTCACGATCGCCGCCGACAGGACGGGGGTCAGGCTCCGGCGGGCGCGTCGCGGCCGGGGCGTGACGACCTCCAGCGAAGGACGACGGGCCGCCACGCGCCCTGCCTGCTGGGGCGCGACACGTGACGCGGCTCGTGCTGCGGTCACCACCCCTGCGCGCTGGGCTGCGGTGCTCACGCCGCGGACGTTCGCTGGATCGCGCGGAGCCTGGCACTCTGCGCTCGGTGGTTCCGTGCGACTTCGGCCGCCGACGGGCGTCGCGCCCCCCGGAACACGAGCTCGTGCTCGGGCCGCGCGCCGCAGACGCAGGGCAGCCCAGGGGGGCAGGTGCAGCCGCCGGCGGCCGCCTCGGCGAAGGCCGCCTTCACGAGGCGATCCTCTCCTGAGTGGTACGAGATCACTACCATCCGTCCGCCGGGCACCAGGATTCGCAGCGCCACCGGCAACGTCCTCGACAGCTGCGGCAGCTCGTCGTTCACCGCGGTGCGGAGCGCCTGGAACACCCGACGCGCGGGGTGCCCGCGCCGGCGGGCGGGGGCGGGCACCGCCTGCTCGACGATCCGGGCGAGCTCACCGGTCGTCCTCACGGGCCTCGCCTCGACGATCGCGCTGGCGATCCGCCGCGCGAGCCGTCCCTCGCCGTTGGCGGCGAAGAGCGCAGACAGCTCGTCCACGCTCGCGTCGTTGACGAGGTCTGCCGCGCTCGGCCCACCCGACGAGTCCATGCGCATGTCCAACGGTGCCGACACCCGATAGGAGAAGCCCCGTTCGGGCCGGTCGAGCTGAGGCGAGCTGACGCCGAGATCGAGCAGCACGCCCGAGACGGTCGGCGACGGTGCGGGGGACTCCGGCCACGCCCCGGGATCGGCTGCCACCGCCTCGACGACCTGCTCCATGCGGTCGAACGTCGTCCGCCGCACCACCGCACGTCGCCCGAAGCGGGCAAGTCGCTCGCGCGTGGCGGTGACGGCTTCGGCGTCGCGGTCCAGCGCGAGCACGCCCAGATGACGATGGGCGTCGAGCAGCGCGGCCGCGTGACCCCCGCCGCCGGCGGTCCCGTCCACGACCACACCGGCGGGCACGGTCTCGAAGAGGGCGACCACCTCGTCCACCATGACGGGATCGTGTGCGAACGTCCGGGCCATCTGCAGCCCCTCGACGAGCGATGCTCCCCGGGGATGGCTCCCTCGGCGACCAGGGCAGAAGAGGGCGGAGAAGAAGTCTTCCACCATGCCGGTCGAGGGGCTGCACATGGTCCGGCGCTGCGCAGGCGCCAAGCGGCGCCGTGGTGCGGCGGTGCGTGCGGCGGTGCGAGGCCTCTTCGTCCTCCTCTCGCGTCCTTCGTGCCCTGGTCCTGCAGGCCCGCCTCGAGCCCTCAGTCCGCCTCGAGGAGCCAGCGCTCCTCGGGGACGACCCGTTCCTCCCACAACGCGGGGTTCCAGAGCTCGATCCGGTCGATCGCACCGTTCACGAGCACGTCCCCCTCCAGGGAGGCGAATTCGCGCAGCTGTGCTGGGATGGCCATCCTGCCCTGCCGGTCGATCTCCACCTCGTACGAGCTCGCCGCCCACAACCTGGCCCGGTTGCGCCCGATCCGTCCCTCTGCTGCGTGCTCCTGCACGGCCTGCGTCTGCCGCTGGAACTCCCCCGGCGTCCAGAGCGCGAGGCAGCCTTCCCGGTTCTCGGTCAGGTAGCCGCCCCGCTCGAAGTCGGGACGGAACTTGGCAGGGAGGATGACCCTCCCCTTCGTGTCGAGCGAGTGCTCGTACTTGCCCACGAATGCCGCCACCGGCCCCGATCCAGTCCCCGTCCCCGTCCACGACGCTCCTCAGCCCGTGCCCTGTGCTCCATGTATCGCTGGTGCTCCCAGCGCTCTCCACTTCCAACCATTTCGCACCACTCTACTCCCCAATCCGCCACCCGTCAACCATGCGGCCCACTTCCGAGCCACTCCGCATCCCCACGTGGGCAACGGCACAACGACATAGGGCGCAGGGCGCACGGCGCAGCGCAGGGGCGCAGGGAAGGGGCGCAGACGAGAAGCAAGGTGGATCGAGGCAGCGCGCCGAGGGGAGGGACCTTCGAACGGCAGGCCGTCAGGCGCGCACCACTTCCCATGAGGGCGGCTCTTCGAGGGCGTCGAGGAGGGCGTCGAGGAGGGCGTCGTGGCCCCACCCCCCGGCACCCAGCTCCTCCAGGCCGACGGCGGCGTCCCGAAGAGCCTTCGAGAGCCCGAGCCGTGCCTCGGGCGCGACGCGCAGAATTTCGACGAGCAGCCGGGCGTCCCACCGGCGGTACGCGCAGCCGTGCACGAGCACGCCCTCGCGGCTGCGCCATTGGGCGAGACCGACGAGCTTGCGACCCCCCCAGGAGACCTCCCCGGGACCGACGCCGGCGAAGCACACCACGTCGCTCCCCGGCGCGGGAACCGACGCTCCACGATGGACGGCCAGCAGCTCGGATCCTCCTCCCCCGTGAGACGCGCGGAGTGCCCGTGCCCACCATTCGCCCGCCACGAGCGCGCTGGCACGCGGCTCGGCAGACCAGAGCGGATCTGTGCGCGGCACCCACAGGTCGGCCCAGACCTGCTCGCCGGGAAGGAGCAGGACCGCTCCCCCGCCGCTCCGCCGGCGCACGACCGTGACCCCGCGTCGCAGGGCGTGGTCGGCGTCGACGACGGAGATCGACTGCGTGCTGCCGAGGACGACCGTGGGCTCGCCCACCTCGCGCAGGACGACACGTCGGCCTGCGGCGCGGAACGACTCCACGTCGAAGGCGGCAGGGGTCCGGAGAGCCCCCGGCATGCTCGGAACCCCTGGCGTGCTCAGGCCCTGGGCGTGCTCAGGAGGCCGCCGCCAGGTACGGCTCCCACAGCGGGTCGATCTCGGCGAGATGGCGCAGCCGCCAGAGGTGCCCGTCGGGAGCCCAGGGCTTGAACGAGAGCGTCCAACCGATCTCGGAGAGCAGCTGATCGCCCTTCATCAGGTTGTCCCGCTTGCACGACGCCACGACGTTCGTCCACTCGTGCCGTCCCCCGCGGCTTCTCGGCACGACGTGGTCGATGGTGTCGGCAGCCTGTGCGCAGTACGCGCACACGCCACCGTCACGGCGCAGCACCGCACGCCTCGTGAGCGGCGGCGTACGTGCCCAACGGGGGATGCGCACCATTCGGGAGAGCCGCACGATCGCCGGCACCTCGACGCTCAGCTGCGCGGAGCGGAACACCCTTCCTTCGGGTCGGAACGCGACCGCCTCCGCGCGGCCGTCGAGCATCAGCACGACGGCGCGCCGGTCCGAGACCAGCGCCAGCGGCTCGTACGTCGCATTGAGCAGGAGGACCCGCTCCATGCTCCCGAAGGCTACCGGAGCGCGCGAGGAGGGCGACGCCACCGCTCCTTGCACCAGACGAGGAACTCGACGACGTCGTCGGGCTCGGGAGTCGCGTCGCCATCGCCTCCGTACGCGGTCTCCATGCGAAACCGCCAGTAGTCCGCGTCGGGCCATGGGCACGGCGGCCAGCGCGACCACCAGCGCGAAGGTGCCATGCGCACGCCCGCGACCAACGCGACCGGCCACAGCCCGGGCCGGGAAGCCACCGCCCGGAGCACCATTCCGGCGGCCCTGCGCCTGCTCACCTCGTGTCCCCTCGCTGCCCGCCCCGGTCCCGACCGGACCCGGCCCGGCCCCGGCCGGAGCAGGTCGCGCGCCGGGCCAGGTCGCGCCTGGCCAGGTCGCGCCCCGCCCGAGCCCGCGGAACCCGACCGCTCCGGCCCCGACGAGAGGACCGTCTGCACCGAGCCCGCCGGGCACGACCCTCGCGTGCGCGACGAAGTCCAGCCGCGCCCGTGCGGACAGCTCCGCCTGCGCCGCATCGAAGAACGGCGCGCCGAAGCCGAGCGCGACCGACCCGGAGACGACTGCAAGGTCGAGGTCCACGAGCGCGGCCACCGATGCGATCGCGCGCCCGACGAGCGTCCCCGCCCGCTCGACGACGTCGGGGGGTGCCTCTGCGGGCGCACGCCCGGTGGCCGCCTCGATCGCCGTGCCCGACGCCTCCGCCTCCAGGCAGCCGCGGCCGCCGCACGCGCACCTGCGCCCGTCGGGCACCACGACCACGTGGCCGACGTGCCCCGCGTTGCCGAGCCGCCCGTCGAGAAGCTTCCCGTCCGCCACGAGGCCACCGCCGACGCCCGTCGAGACCACCATCGCGAGGTAGTTGTCGCGTCCGCGGGCACTCCCGTACCTGCCCTCTGCGACTGCGAGCGCCTTCGCGTCGTTGTCGACGAAGGTCGGGAGCCCCGTCAGCGCCTGGAGCCGGCTGCGCAGGGGGAAGCCTCGCCAGGCTGGGATGTTGAGCGGCGAGACGGCGTCGCCCTCGTCGCGCATCGGCCCGCCACAGCCCACTCCGCACGCCAGGGCGCCCGCGGCGAGAGGGTCGTCGAGCACCTCGCGCACGAGCGAGCTGACCGCCGTCCACAGCGTCTCGGCGTCCGCCGCCGAGGGGGTCGGCACCTGCGCCGCGTCGAGCACCCGGCCGTCGGACCCGACCACCCCTGCCCGGAGCTTGGTCCCGCCGATGTCGACGGCCAGGACGTGCCCGGCGCTCAGCGGTCGCGCCGGAAGAGGTGCGTGCGCAACCACTCCCGGGTACCGTCGAAGGCGTGCTCGATGCCGGCCTGCTGCTCTCCAGAGCGGCGCGCCCTCGTGAGATCGTGCCAGCTGGCCTTGCCCAGGCGCCGCAGGTTCTTCTCGAGCACGACCGCCGATCCGAACATCAGCGCGACACCGACGAGCCCGAGGACGACCGACTGGGAGTAGAAGACGACGAGCACGGCGAGCCCTGCGAGGAACCCCAGCACGGCCAGCCTGCACTTGCGCCCGGCGTGCTGGTCCACCGTCCTGGTCCGCACCCGCTCCGCAAAGCGCGGATCGTGACGCATGAGCGACTCTTCGAGCTCGGCCAGGATGCGCTGCTCGTGCTCAGAAAGCGGCACCGCTGCGCCCCCCCTCGACATCGCCCGCCGGCGACCCCACCCGGGTCCGGTCGCCCTGCGCCGTCCCCTTGACCTGCATCCCCTTGCCAGGCAGCCTCTGCAGCCCCTGCACGGTGAAGGACCTCCTCGCCCGTCCGCACGGTACGTCCGTGGTCACCACGACCATGATCGCGCGAGCACTTCTTCGATTCCAGAGTCTACGGCGCCGGGATCCATACGGCATGGCGGGACGCGGCATGGGAGGACCGCGGCCGGTCAGCCGCCGGCGCCGACCAGTCCGTGGCGTTTGCCGGCAACGGATCCGCTCGCGATCCCACGGCGCCGACCGCGTCACCGCGTCGCCGGGTGGCTGCTCCTCACCCGAGCACGCCGACCGGGCACACGACACCGGTTCCCCCCAGGCCGCAGTAGCCGTCCGGGTTGGCCGCGAGGTACTGCTGGTGGTACCCCTCCGCGTAGTAGAAGGGGCCCGCGCGCTCGATCTCCGTCGTGATCGGGCCGAAGCCTGCGGCGGTCAGCCGCTCCTCGTACCTCGCCTTCGTCGCGTGCGCCGCGGCGAGTTGCTCGTCCGACGTCGGATAGAGCCCAGAGCGGTACTGGGTCCCGATGTCGTTGCCCTGGCGCATGCCCTGGGTCGGGTCGTGCCCTTCGAAGAAGACCGCGAGGAGCTCCTCGTAGGAGACCTTCGAGGGGAAGAACACGCAGAGAACCGCCTCGGCGTGACCCGTGAGCCCCGTGCACACCTCCTCGTAGGTGGGGTTCGGGGTGAACCCGCCCGTGTAGCCGACCGCGGTCGTGGCCACGCCGCCGAGCCTCCAGAACGTGCGCTCGGCGCCCCAGAAGCAGCCCATGGCGAAGATCGCCCGTTCGGTCCCCTCGGGGAAGGGCGGCACGAGCGGCGCCTTCAGGACGAGGTGGCGATCGGGGACGGGCACGGGTGTCGGGCGTCCCGGGAGCGCGCGTCCCATCTCCACCATCTCGACCTTCGTCCGCCACCTCTCGCTGCCGAAGATGCCCACGGCGCCCTCCTCCACTCGGTCCCGGTCGTCCTCCACTCCGTCCGTACGTACGGAACGCTACCGAGATCCACGGTGGCGCCGATCGGCTGGTGGCGCCGACCGGCGGGTGCCGCCGCGGCGGGCCTCGGGCCTCCGGCTCGGCACGCGGCACCCCGAGGCACGAAAGCGCGGACGAGCGGATTACGTTGGGACCTCAGGGTCGCCGAGTCGGGGACCGCCGGGCGAGGGCGGTTCGTCGCGGAGCGGCGGTCGCCGGCTTGCGAAGGACGGAGCGCACGGTGAGCGAAGCAGGCTCGGAGAGGATCCCACGACCATCCGGCGGGCGCGCCGCGCGCCTTGCGCAGGCCTACGGGACCGTGCGCCGGACGACCGAGGAGCTCGCAGCGCCGCTCACCGCAGAGGACCAGACGGTGCAGTCGATGCCCGACGCCAGCCCGACGAAGTGGCACCGCGGCCACACGACGTGGTTCTTCGAGACGTTCCTGCTGATGCCGGAGCTGCCCGGCTACCACCGGCGCGACCCGATCTACGGCTACATCTTCAACTCGTACTACGAAGCGGCCGGCCCGAGGCACCCGCGGCCGGAGAGGGGCGTGCTGTCGAGACCCGGCGTCGAAGAGGTGGCCAGGTACCGGCGCCACGTCGACGAGGCGATGAGGGACCTCCTCGCCCTCCCGCTCACCGCAGAGACGCTCGACCTGGTGGAGCTGGGCATCCACCACGAGCAGCAGCACCAGGAGCTCCTGCTCATGGACATCAAGCACGTCCTGTCGAAGAACCCGATGCGCCCTGCGTACCGCGAGGCTCACGAGCACGTCGGGCGCGACGGGCAGGCGGGTGCCCGGAAGCAGGCGGGCGGCCGGCAGGCGGACGATCGCCAGGCGGACGATCGCCAGGCGGGCGGCCGGAAGGTCGAGTGGATCGAGCACCCCGGAGGCGCCGTCGAGCTGGGCCACGGCGGCCGGGGGTTCTCCTTCGACAACGAGTCGCCTCGCCACACGGTCCAGCTCGTCCCGTTCGCGATCGCCGACCGGCCGGTGACCTGCGGCGAGTGGCTGGAGTTCGTCGACGACGGCGGCTACCGACGCCCAGAGCTCTGGCTGTCGGAGGGCTGGGCGACGGTCCAGGAGCGACGCTGGGAGGCGCCGCTCTACTGGGAGGTCGACGACGACGACGTGTCCGCCTCCAGCCTCTTCACGCTCGAGGGGCAGCGGCCCGTCGACCCGACGGAGCCGGTGGTCCACGTGAGCTACTTCGAAGCCGACGCCTTCGCTCGCTGGGCCGGGGCGCGCCTGCCGACGGAGTCCGAATGGGAGACGGCCGCTCAGGCGACCGGCGCCACAGGGCCCGAGGACGCACCATTCGACCTGCACCCTCGCGCGCCGGCCGGGGCAGGCTACTTCGGCGCGGTCTGGCAGTGGACCTCGAGCGCCTACAGCCCCTACCCGGGCTTCCGGCCTGCAGCCGGTGCCGTCGGGGAGTACAACGGCAAGTTCATGGTCAACCAGCAGGTGCTGCGCGGCAGCGCGTGCGTCACGCCGGCGGGTCACGCACGCGCCACCTACCGGAACTTCTTCCCGGCGTCGGCCCGCTGGGCGTTCAGCGGGCTCCGGCTGGCACGGGACCTGTGACGTGGCGCTCTCCGCGTCGTCGACGCTGACCTTCGACGTGCGCGTCGACGAGCGCGACCTGCGCGCCGCGCTCGAACGGGACGCGAGGGCGGGGCTCGGCGGCGTGCAAAAGTCGCTCCCTCCGACGTGGTTCTACGACGAAGCGGGGAGCAGGCTGTTCGAGGAGATCACCGCGCTCCCCGAGTACTACCCGACCAGGGCCGAGCGCGCGCTGCTCGAGCGCCACGCGGCGGCCATCGCCGGGTACGCCCGGTCCGACACGCTCGTCGAGCTAGGCGCGGGATCCTGCGAGAAGACCCGTCTGCTCCTGGACGCGCTCGCTGCCGGCGGCGGGCTGCGAAGGTACGTCCCCTTCGACGTCAGCGCAACCTTCCTGAAGGCGTCCGCGCGCGAGCTCTCCGCCGAGTACCGCGGATTGCACGTCCATGCGGTCGTCGGAGACTTCCTCCGAGACCTCGACGCCCTTCCAAGCGGAGGACGCCGCCTCGTCGCCTTCCTCGGAGGGACCATCGGCAACCTGGTCCCCGCGCAACGCCGCCGCTTCTTCGCCGCCCTGCGCACCAACCTGGGCCCCTCCGACCACCTCCTGCTCGGCGCGGACCTCGTGAAGGAGGTCCCGAGGATCCTCGCCGCCTACGACGACGCCGCAGGCGTCACCGCCCGCTTCAACCGCAACGTCCTCGCCGTCGTGAACCGGGAGCTCGGGGCGGACTTCGTTCCGGAGCGCTTCGAGCACGTGGTCCGATGGAACGCACGGGGCCAGTGGATCGAGATGCGCCTTCGCTCCGAGCGCAACCAGCTCGTGCACGTCGACGCGCTCGGGCTCACCGTTCCCTTCGCTCGAGACGAGGAGCTGCTCACCGAGATCAGCGCGAAGTTCACGCCGGACGGGGTCCGCGCGGAGCTGGTCCGCGCCGGGTTCGTGGTGGACCGCCAGTGGGGCGCGGACGCCGGAGAGTTCCTGCTCACCCTGGCTCGCCCCGGGCCGCGGCGCTGAGCGCAGGTGTCGGAGCCCCCTTGCCTCTCGGCGCACCGGCGCCGGGGTCGCCGCCGGTGCCGCCCTGGTTCCACGAGCGCCACACGAGCCGGTGCAGCGGCACGTACCTGGGCACGTCTCGAAGGCCGGGCACGAAGGGCACCGCGAGCAGGAGGATGGTCGCGACCCCCGTCAGGTAGATGGCGATGAGGTCGACGTTCGTCGATGTGCGGAACCCCGGGACCTGGTACCACAAGGTGTAGAGCCACAGCCACGGCTGTCCGGGATAGCTTCCCGTCTCGTTCATGACGCCCCACTCTGTCCCGAGAAGGTGCAGCTTTCGGCCCACCGAGGCGAAGTAGCTGCCGTCCTCCAAGAACAGGAGCGGCTTCGTGTAGTTCGTGCCGTAGAACTGGTTGTGGGCCAGCAGCGCGGCGTCGAGCGCGCCCGAGCGCGCCATCGCGAGCTCGCCGTCGACGAGGACCGGCACCGGACCGTCGTTCGCCTTGGGGACCGACGGCACGCCTGTCGTGAAGGTGACGTGACCGACCACCTTCAGGTAGGCGGCGGCCCACGAGACCTGCTGCGCCTTCGAGGCGGCCGCGTAGCGGGCGAGGGCCCGTCGGAGCGCGGGCTCTGTGGGCGCGCGCGTCGAGAGCGGCGTGAGCACGAATGTCTTCGCGGTGTTGATCGGCTGGTCGACCCCGGTCATGAGCTGCCAGGAGACGATGATCTTCTGGACCATCCCTGAGCCCGCCGGCGTCGGCGTGTTGTCGTAGGGGGGGCCGTACGTCGCGGTCTCGCTCGAGTAGGCGAGCTCCGCTGCGCTCGTCGCCATGAAGTCTCCCGGTGTGGCGTGGGCCCAGCTCTGGATGGTCACAGGGGGGACGTCGGGCGACGAGATCACCGCCGCCAGGACGATCACGAGCACCAGCACCACCGCGCCGGCGATCCCGGCCTCCTTCAAGATGTCGTAGCGCCGGGTTGGGCCACGCCACTCTGCTGCGTCGGCGGCAGCGGCGGCCTTGCGCGCCGCCCGCCCCCGGACCCGATGGACCGGCAGCGGATGGCTCACGCCCCGCACGCGCACGAGGAGAATGTGCGCGCCCACGATGGCGACCAGCGCCAGGGGGACGAGCACGATGTGCCACATGAGCATCTGGCCGAAGTTCATGACGTCGAAGAACGGGCCGAGCCCGGTGGCGTTGACGGCGTCCTTCGCGTTGGTGGAGATCCACTGGGAGTCGAAGTTCTGCTGGGACAGGTAGCCGGTGAAGCACTCGACGATGGAGGCGATGAACGCGACGACGCCGGTCAACCACGTGAGCGCTCGCCGGCCCCGCCACGCCGCCATCCAGAACTTCCCCCACAGGTGGATGACCATGAAGGCCATGAACATCTCGACGCTCCACAGATGGAGGCTGTTGAAGAAGTGGCCGACCGGGTCGTAGTGCCACCAGTCGGGGCCGCCGAGCGCGAGCGCGAAGCCCGAGACGATCGCGACCCCGAGGGCGGCGAGCGTCGCGACGCCGAACACGTAGACCCACGAGCGCACGTACGCCGGCTGCCTGTCGGGGAGCAGCTTGCCCGGCGGCAGGAGGCGGAGGCCGAGCCGGCGCACCCGAGCGGTCCACATCGTGGCGTCGCCGTCGTCGACAGCCACGACCTCGGCGGACCCGCCCGCCGTGAACGCGCTGAGGGCGGGAACGGCGCCTGCGCCCTTGCCCTGCTGGCCGTCCTTCGTGTCCTTCGTGTCCTTCTGGTCCTGGCCGTCCTTCGCGGGCTCCTGGCCCTTCGCGGCCGCTTGCTCCTCTCGGTCGTGGCGTCCGAGAGGGAACGGCACGAGGAGCGCAGCCCCGAAGATGACGAGCATCACGAGGATGAGCACCAGGTTCGCCAGCGAGACCGTGAAGATGCTCCAGTGCAGGTACGAGCCAGGTGAGTTCAGGTCCACCCCGAGAAGCCCAGTCAACGTCGCATCCCCTTTGCGCATCCCGCGGTCCACGTGGCCGCGCCTTTGCACGGTAACCTAAGTGCAGCCTCGACGCCGGAGTAGGGCCGTAGGTCCCGAGTGTCGGTGCCGGGACGATCGACCCCGAGGTGTCGCTCGGCGAGGGACGAGGTGTCGGTCCCGGAGGGACGAGGTGTCGGTCCCGGAGGGACGAGGTGTCGGTCTCGGAGGGACCGGAGGAAGCAGTCCCGGGAAGGATCCGCCCCTATGCGCGCAGCGCGACGGCGGCGTCGGGCGAGACGACGCGGAAGCTGAAGGACTCCTCGAGGTAGAGATGGACGTGCTCTGCGTCGTGGCGGTCGTAGCCGACGGAGAGGTCCTCGCCCGACTCGAACAGGAAGTCCCCGCCGCGCAGGCTCACGACCACCGCGCCGTCGACGCCCGGCGCCCGTACGACGGGACCGCCCAGGATCTTCTCCAGATGGTCGAACACGACGAGGCCGCCGTGCTCGGTCGTCTCGACGACGCCCGTGTAGCACTCGGGCCCGAGCGCCATCCCGTACGGACCGTCCACGCCGGCTTCGAGGAGCATCGCGACTGCCGACGCGACGCGAGCGGGGTACTCCGCGTAGACGCTGCCGAGCGGGACCGGGCCGAGCGGCGAGGCCTCGGCGATGCCCCGAATGCCTGCGTCGGCCCACCCGTGGAACACCGCGATGTTCTCCGCGCGCGCGATCGCCTGAGCCGCGGCGTCGAGCGCGCCCAGCTCGACGTCGAGTGCTCCTCGCCCGGCGTCTCGCAGCTCCTCCAAGGAGAGCACGAACAGAGCGCGTAGCTCGGCGAGCGGGAGCACCACACGCCGGCGCGCGACGAGCCCCGGCGCGGGCGCCTCGATGCGCGTCGCACGACCCACGCCCGTGGCGGAATGCCCCCAACCATGGGGGCCCGAGAAGTCCACCAGCTTGCGTGCGGCGAGCGCAGGGGCGAGCCGCTCGCGCGCCTCGGCGTCGACGAGCGACCACGCCTCGTCGGTGAGGGGGGCGTGGGAACGCAGGA
>JAJYXS010000192.1 GCA_021801615.1 Actinomycetes bacterium | reverse complement strand
ACGTGGCGGGCGGTCGATGGGCGGCCGGACCCCCCGAGCAGGTGATGACGACCGCGACCTTGAGCCGGCTCTTCGGCGCCCACATCGACGTCATCCGAGTGCACGGCCGCGTGGTCGTGGTCGGCGGCGAGACAGACCCCCATCACCACCATGTGGGTCACCCAGACCACGAATTGGGCCACGACCACGACCACGAATTGGGCCCAGACCACGAATTGGGCCACGACCACCACCACGTGGACCACCACGACCTCCACGACCAGACCGATCACGACGACCAGACCGATCACCACGAGCAGACCGATCACCACGACCAGACCGATCACCACGACCAGACCGATCACCACGACCAGACCGATCACCACGAGCACGACGCGGGCGGTCGCCCGTGACCGCCGCCGAGACCTGCCGGAGGACGCCCCCGGCGGGCCGATCGGTCTCGGTGGCCCGGCGGAGGGGGGGACGGGGGGAACCGAGGGTGGCGGGCTGATGGGCATCGGGTTCTTCCTCGCCCAGCCGTTCGCCCAGCACGCGCTCGCCGCCGCCTTCCTCGTCGCGATGTCGTGCGGCCTCATCGGGCCGTTCGTGGTCACTCGGGGCATGTCATTCGCCGTGCACGGCGTGGCCGAGCTCGCCTTGACCGGGGCGGCTGCCGGGCTCCTGGCCGCCGACAACGCGGTCGCCGGCGCGTTCGTCGGCTCGCTCGTGGTGGCCACCCTCATCGCGACCCTCGGGGCGCGCCCACACGAGCGCGACTCGGCGATCGGCTCCATCCTCGCGTTCGGCCTCGGCATCGGCGTGCTGCTGCTCGGCTATTACCACGGGTTCGCCACCGAGGCCACGAACATCCTCTTCGGGAACATCTTCGGGGTGTCGGGCACCCAGATCGTCGTCCTGATCGTGATCAGCGCCGCCGTCGTGGTCGTCATGGCGGTGTGGTACCGGCCTCTGCTCTTTGCTTCCGTCGACCCCGACGTCGCCGAAGCCCGTGGGGTGCCGGTCCGGCGGCTCGGGCTCCTGTTCCTCCTCGTGCTCGCGCTCACCGTCACCGGGGCTGCTCAAGTGGTGGGGACGCTCCTCGTCCTCAGCCTGGCGATCACCCCGGCTGCAGCGGCCCAGCGCCTCACTGCCAACCCGCTCCGGGTCGCGATCCTCTCGGTCGTCTTCGCCGTGGTGGCAGCCGACGGAGGCCTGGTCGCGAGCTTCGAGGCCAGCACCGTGAAGGCGAGCGTGCTCATCGTGAGCATCAGCTTCGCCCTTTACCTCCTCGCGCGGATCGCCGGGCCGGCGGTGAGGGGAAGGCGGCGGCGTGCCCCCGGCCGGGACGCGCCCGAAGCGCTCGAGGGTTGACGTCCTCCTCGATGACCTTTCGGACCTCCCGCAGGATCTCCTCGTCGTCCGCCAGCGCGAACGCGTCGCTGAGCCAGGCGCCGGCCAGCTCGCCTCGGACGCGTCGCAGCGAGCCGTCGGGACGGTAGACGAGACGCCCCAAGAGCCCGTTGCGCACCACCACGCCGAACGGCTCGGGATCCCAGCCGGCGCTCGTCACGATGGTCCGGATCTCGTCGAGGGAGAACGGCGAGTCCGCCCACAGCGGCAGCCATGTCATGACCTCGTTGGGCTTGTGCCCGCCCGCCAGGTAGCCCATGCGCGCTGTGTCCTCGGTGAGCACCCCCAGCACGTCGATCAACCGCCCGTGCCAGCCCTTCTCCTCGGCGAGCTCGGTCGCGACGCCAGGCAGGACCGCTCCGTTCGCCGCGACGTGGTGAGCGAGGGCTTCCGCGAGCTCTTCCAGAGTGGGTTCCGTCCACTTGCCGGTCTCCGGTGTCCTGGCTGTCGTGGCGTTGTCGGACTGCATGGCGCTCTCGGACTGCATGGCGCTCTCGGACTGCATGGCGCTCTCGGACTGCATGGCGCTCTCGGACTGCATGGCGCTCCTCCTTGCTCGGCTGGCTCGGTCGTCGTCGGGTCCACCACGGGCGACGTCCGGGTGACGACGCAGGCGACCGCGGTGCGATCGTTCTCCACGACCACCGTTGCCGCTCGGTCCGCGTGTCCGCAGGGCCGAACGTCACATGCTCCCATGCGCCCTCTCGCGAGTAGCGCACCCAGCGCGCGCAGGGCGCCCAGGCCATCCAGCGCGCCCAGCGCATCCAGCGCGCTCAGGGCTTGCCGAAGACGTGGACGCAGTCGTGCGCCGGGCTCCCGTCCGCAGCGACGGCCGGCCGGTGGAGGACCGCGTGGGTGGGGCGCGCCCGCAGCGCGCCCGTTGCCGCTCCGCCGCCAGAGAAGGTGGCCGTCACCTCGGCATCGATGATCAGGCTGTAGCCCTCCTCCTCGCCACCCCCCTCGCCATCCGGCTCGGGCGGCAGAGCGGCGAGCCCGCCCGCGGGAGGTGCGAGCAGCACCACGTGGCCGCGGGCGGTGGCGTTGCGGAGAGAGGTCGCGCCTGCAGGAACGACCAGCTCATCGCCTGTCCATCCGACCGTGGACGCGACGCAATGCGCGCTGGCGTCGTCGCTCACCGTGAGGAGGTACGCGGCGTTGGACCTGCGGCCGAGCGCCGCCGAGAGCTCGTCGAGGGGGACCGGGACGCTCATCGCCCGAGCGTACGCTCAGTCTCCGGGGCCGGCCCAGTCCGAGTGGGCGTCCGACGCGGGGAAGGACTCTGCTTCCTGCTCGTCGAGGGACGTCTCGACGCCGGCGACCGCCTCCAAAGCGCCGACCGTGAGCTCGTCGAGGGTCGAGACCACGAGATCGGCGCGCGCGAGCAGCTCCTTGGCCGGCGGGAAGTGGGGATTGGGCACGACCACGACGTGCATGCGCGCCGCCAGCGCGGCGCGGATGCCGTTCGTCGAGTCCTCGACGGCCGCGCACTGCTCGGGGGGGACGTCGAGCGCCCGCACTGCGGCGACGTAGACGTCCGGGGACGGCTTGCCGTGCGCCACCTCCTCCGAGGAGACCGTCACGTCGAAACAGCTGCGCAGCCCCGAAAGGTCCAGCACCCTGTCGATGACGACGCGGTTGGAGGACGAGGCCAGCCCGAGGGGCCACTGCACGGCGAGCCGGCGAACCGCGTCGAGCGCGCCCGGCAGCAGCGGGAGGTCCCGCTCGTAGCGGTCGAGGACGTGGTCGCAGACCAGCTCGACGATCCGCGCTTCGCCGAGCGGCACTCCGAGGTGCTCGCGCAGGTAGCGGGACCACTCCGGCGAGCTCATCCCGAGCATCGCCGCGGTGGCGTCGTCGTGCCACGGCGTGCCATGGTCCGCGGCCACGACACGGCGCGCCTCGTCCCAGATCTGCTCGGAGTCCAAGAGGACGCCGTCGAGATCGAAGACCACCGCCTGGAGCACGACGCAAGTATCGCGAGCATCGCGGGTCCAGACGTGCAGGCCTCTGCCTTCTGCGGCTCGCGAGCTGCGCCCCGGAGGGCACGTCCGCGCGCTCGTGCGCGGCGGTAGCGTGTCGTCCGTGCCTCCGTGCGTACCGACCGCCACGCTCCGGGGAGGAGCCTTCGGTGAGCTCGAAGGCGACGAGCTCGAAGGCGACGAGCTCCAGGGCGACGGGCTCGAAGAGGACCAGCCCGAAGAGGACCAGTCGTGCTGAGCAAGGTCGTCTCCAGCGTGTCGGAGGCCGTCGCGGACCTCTTCGACGGGGCGTCGCTCGCCGTCGGCGGGTTCGGGTTGTGCGGGGTCCCGGTCGACCTGATCGACGCGGTCGTCGAGAGCGGCGCGACCGACCTCGTCGTCGTCTCGAACAACTGCGGCCTGGACGGCTGGGGGCTCGGGCGCCTGCTCGCCCAGCACCGCATCGCACGAGTGATCGGCTCCTACGTGGGGGAGAACCGGGAGTTCGCCCGCCAGTTCCTCGCGGGCGAGCTGGAGGTCGAGCTCGTCCCGCAGGGCTCGCTGGCCGAGCGGCTCCGGGCAGGCGGCTGCGGGATCCCCGCGTTCTACACGGCGTCGGGCGTTGGCACCCTGATCGCCGAGGGGGGCCTGCCCTGGCGCTACGCCGCCGACGGCACCGTCGCGCTCGCCTCTCCGCCACGGGAGGTCCGGGAGTTCGACGGCCGCCAGTACGTGCTCGAACGGGCCATCACGACCGATTTCGCGCTGGTGCGCGCGAGCAGGGGCGACACGGTCGGCAACCTCGTCTTCGACAAGGCCACCCGCAACTTCAACCCTCTGTGCGCGATGGCCGGCCGCGTGGCGATCGCCGAGGTGGAGGAGCTCGTGCCCGCAGGGGCGATCGACCCGGCGTCCGTCCACCTGCCCGGCATCTTCGTCCAGCGGGTGGTGCAGGCGGACAGGAGCCGCGAGAAGCAGATCGAGAAGCGCACGGTCCGTCCCAGGGAGGCGGCAGCCGGCGTGGGGGAGGACACGTGAGCCTGAGCCACGACCAGATCGCCGCACGCGCCGCGATGGACCTGCACGACGGCGAGTACGTGAACCTCGGCATCGGCATGCCGACGCTCATCTCGAACCACCTCCCGCCCGGCGTGCACGTCGTGCTGCAGAGCGAGAACGGGATCCTCGGCGTGGGGCCCTATCCCTACGAGGGCGAGGAGGACCCGGACCTCGTGAACGCGGGAAAGGAGACCGTGACCGTCGAGCCGGGCGCGTCCTTCTTCGACTCGTCGCTCTCCTTCGGGATGATCCGTGGCGGGCACGTCGGCACCGCGGTGCTCGGCGCGATGCAGGTCTCGGCAACCGGGGACCTCGCGAACTGGATGATCCCCGGCAAGATGGTGAAGGGCATGGGCGGGGCCATGGACCTCGTCCACGGCGTCCGTCGGGTGATCGTGGTGATGGAGCACGTCGCCAAGGACGGCTCCTACAAGGTCGTGGAGAAGTGCTCGCTCCCCCTCACGGGGGCAGGGGTCGTCGACCGGATCGTCACCGACCTGGCGGTGATCGACGTGACGCCCGACGGGCTGGTCCTCCGGGAGGTCGCGCCGGGCGTCACCCCCGACGAGGTCCAGGCGGCGACCGAGCCCAAGCTCCTCGTTCCCGAGCCTCCATCGACGATCCCGGTCCGCGCCTGAGCGCAGACCGCCCTCAGGGGCTCTGGAGCGCTCAGCTGCGACCGGCCGCCCTCAACGCCGCGTCAGCCATGGCGCTGAGCAGCGCGGCCATCTCCGAGCGAGGAAGGCGCGCCGAGTGCGGCGTCGAGTTCATGAGGCCGAACGCCGCGTGCGCGGCGGCGACAGCCCGGTCTCTCGGGCACCCGCAGACGGCCTCCACGACTTCCGCCCACACCGAGACGTACTCGTGCTGGAGCGCGCGCACCTCCCTGCGGGAAGCGGGCGGGAGGCTCGCCAGGTCCCGCTCCTGGACCGTGATGACGTCGGGCTCGTCCAGCGCGAACCGGACGTGGAACTCGACGAGCCGAGCGAGCGCCTGTTCGGGGTCGGCCGCCTCCGTGACGCGTGCGCGCCCTCCGGCGAGGAGCCGCCTGCTCACGCCGATGAGCAGCTCGGCGAGGATGTCCTCCTTCGAGCGGAAGTGGCGGTAGAGGGCGGGGCCGGTCACGCCCGCTGCGGCGCCGAGGTCGTCGACGGACACCCCGTGGAAGCCGCGGCTCGCGAACAACCGCGCCGCGTGCTCGAGGATCAGCTGCCTGCGCCCCGCACGGCCCGGGGCCGAGGCGCGCCCTGCCGTCGTGGTCGGCACGGCACGACCCTAGCGGGTCATGTGAGCGATCGCTAACATACGTGCGCGATGGCTCAGGTCGCGCACGCGCCGTTCCCCGTGCTCACCTCGAGGATCGACCCGGCGTCGGAGCCGTTCCTCGAGAACGCCGCACGTCAGCGTTCGCTCGTCGCAGACCTCCGCGCGAGGCTCGAGCGCGCGGCGCGAGGCGGCCCGGAGGATGCCCGGCGCAGGCACGTCGAGCGGGGAAAGCTCCTCCCGAGGGAGCGGCTGGCAGGGCTCCTCGACGTCGCTTCGCCGTTCCTCGAGCTCTCGCCGCTCGCGGCGACAGGCTGCTACGGCGGCGAAGCGCCCAGCGCCGGGATCGTCTGCGGCGTCGGCAGGGTCTCGGGCAGGGAGTGCGTCGTCGTCGTGAACGACGCGACGGTGAAAGGCGGCACCTACTACCCGTTGACCGTGAAGAAGCACCTGCGCGCGCAAGAGGTCGCGCTGGCGAACCGCCTGCCGTGCATCTACCTCGTCGACTCCGGCGGCGCGTACCTGCCGCGCCAGGACGAGGTGTTCCCCGACCGGGAGCACTTCGGACGCATCTTCTACCACCAGGCGCAGATGTCCAAGCGGGGGATCGCGCAGATCGCGGCCGTGATGGGGTCCTGCACGGCAGGCGGCGCGTACGTGCCGGCGATGAGCGACGAGGCGGTCATCGTGCGAGGCCAGGGCACGGTCTTCCTGGGTGGCCCGCCCCTCGTGAAGGCCGCCACGGGAGAGGTCGTGACCGCCGAGGAGCTCGGCGGCGGCGAGCTGCACGCCCGGCGGTCCGGCGTCGTCGACCACCTCGCGCACGACGACCTCCACGCGCTCGGGATCGTGCGCGAGATCGTCTCGACCCTCGCCGCACCCGCGCCGCGGCCCTGGGACGTGGTGGCGGCCGAGGAGCCCGCGCTGGACCCCGCCGAGCTCTACGGGATCGTCCCCACCGACCTGCGCGTCCTCTACGACGTGCGCGAGGTCATCGCGCGCCTGGTTGACGGGTCGCGCTTCTTGGAGTTCAAGGCGGAGTACGGGCCCACGCTCGTCTGCGGGTTCGCCCGCGTCTGGGGGCACCCGGTCGGGGTCGTCGCCAACAACGGGGTGCTCTTCTCCGAGTCCGCGCTGAAAGGCGCCCACTTCGTCGAGCTGTGCGACCGGCGCTGCGTTCCGCTGCTCTTCTTGCAGAATATAAGCGGGTTCATGGTCGGCGCGGCCTACGAGGCTGGAGGCATCGCCAAGCACGGGGCGAAGATGGTGACCGCGGTCGCCTGCGCGCGGGTCCCCAAGCTCACGGTGGTGATCGGCGGGAGCTTCGGCGCCGGCAACTACTCGATGTGCGGACGAGCCCTGGGTCCGCGCTTTTTGTGGATGTGGCCGGGCGCCAGGATCTCGGTGATGGGGGGCGAGCAGGCGGCGTCGGTGCTCGCCACGATCCGGCGTGACCAGATCGAGGCGCGCGGGGGGAGTTGGAGCGGCGAGGAGGAGGAGCGCTTCAAGGACCCGGTGCGCGCGCAGTACGAGGAGCAGGGGAACCCGTACTACTCGACGGCCCGCCTGTGGGACGACGGCGTGGTCGATCCGCTCGACACCCGCCGCGTCGTCGGGCTCGGCCTCTCGGCGGCGGCCAATGCTCCCCTCGACGACGTCGGCTACGGCGTCTTCCGCATGTGACCGGCTCCGTCGGCGCGGCGGCCTCCATCGGCGTGCCGGGCTCGCTCGGGACGCCGGGCGCGCGCGGGGCGCCGGGCGCGCGCGGGGCGCCGGGCTCCGCCGCTTCGCCGGGCTCGCTCGGGGCGATCGGCTCGGTCCTCGTCGCGAACCGCGGCGAGATCGTGGTGCGCGTGTGCAGGACGCTTGCCTCGCTCGGCATCCGCTCGATCGCGGTGTACGCGCCCGACGACGTGGGCGCGCCCCACACCGCGGCCGCAGACCTCGCTGTCGCGGTGGCCGGGTACCTGGACGCGGGCTCGATCGTGGCCGCCGCGGCCGAGTCCGGTGCGGATGCGGTCCATCCCGGCTACGGGTTCCTCTCGGAGGACGCGGCCTTCGCCCGCGCGGTCCTCGGCGCGGGCCTCCTGTGGGTCGGGCCGCCCCCCGAGGTGATCGAGACGATGGGGGACAAGATCCGCGCGAAGCAGACCGTGGCCGCCGCCGGCGTGCCGGTCGTGCCTGGCGCCGGCGGGCACGAGATGGACGACGACGCGCTCGCGGCGGGCGCCCTCGAGTTGGGGCTCCCGGTGCTCGTGAAGCCCGCCGCCGGCGGCGGGGGGAAGGGCATGCGGCTGGTCACGGCCGCAGAGGACCTCCTCCCTGCGTTCGCGGCGGCGCGCCGGGAGGCCGAGGGCGCATTCGGCGACGGCACGCTCCTGGTCGAGCGGTGGATCGAGCGGCCGCGCCACGTGGAGGTCCAGGTGCTCGCCGACGCCTTCGGCAGCGTCGTGCACCTCGGCGAGCGTGAGTGCAGCCTGCAGCGACGCCACCAGAAGATCGTGGAGGAGAGCCCCTCGCCGTTCCTGGACGGCGCGACCAGGGCGGCGATGACGAGGAGCGCCGTCGACGCCGCCGCCGCCTGCGGGTACGTGGGTGCGGGGACCGTCGAGTTCGTGGTCGCGGGCGACCGGCCGGACGCGTACTTCTTCGTGGAGATGAACACGAGGCTGCAGGTCGAGCACGCGGTCAGCGAGTTGGTGACCGGCGTCGACCTCGTGGAGTGGCAGCTCCGGGTGGCGGCGGGCGAGCCCCTGGCGCTCGAGCAGCCCGCGATGTCCTCCCGCGGCCACGCCGTCGAGGCCCGCGTGTACGCAGAGGACCCCGAGCGGGGCTTCCTCCCCTCGGCCGGCACGGTGCTCCACGCAGAAGAGCCGCTCGGGCGGCCAGGCGTGCGCGTGGACTCCGCCCTCGCAGGCGCCTCGACCGTGGGGACGCGCTACGACCCGATGCTCGCGAAGGTCGTCGCATGGGGCGTCACCCGGGCAGAGGCGCTCGCCAGGCTGCGAGCCGCCCTCCGCGAGACCGCCGTGCTCGGCCTCACCACGAACGTCGGGTACCTCGTCCGCCTGCTCGCGCACCCCGACGTGGTCGCCGGGCGGCTGGACACGGGGCTCGTGGACCGCACGCTCGCCGCCCTCGCCGCGCCCGACGCCGCGAGCGCCCGCGACGCCGCAGTGGCGGCGGCGTGCCGTCTGGCGATCGGGCTCGAGCCTGCTGGACCGTACCTCGACCCCTGGGAGGTGGCCGACGGCTGGACGCTCGCAGGCGCGCGGCCCTGGGTGGTCGCGTTCCGCCAGGGCGGCCGGGCGGTGTCGGTGAGCGTCCAGGGCCGGGTGCCCGACGGGGCGACGGTGCGCGTCGACGGCGGTCCGCCGCTCTTCGTGCGCGCGGAGACGCCGGACCCTGGGTCCCCGGCTGGGTCCCTCGCGCGGTCCCCGGCTGGGTCCCTCGCGCGGTCCCCGGCCGGGTCCCTCGCGCGGTCCCCGGCTTGGTCCCCGAATGGGTCCCCGGCGCTCTGGGTGACGATCGACGGCGAGAGGGCGAGGTGGCTCGCGCTCGGCGGCCCCGACGAGATCTGGGTGTCCCGGCACGGCGACGCGTGGCGCTTCGTGCTCGAGCGCTCCCGGAGCGAGGGTGCGGTCCTGGCGGGTTCGACGGGGGCGGTGGGCTCCGGCGGAGCCGGTGTCGTTCCATCGGGTCCGTCGGGCTCCGTGCACCGTGTCACGAGCCCGATGCCCGGGGTGGTCGTGGCCGTCCACGTGGCCGCTGGGACGCCGGTTTCTGCCGGCCAGCCGCTTGCGGTGCTCGAGGCGATGAAGATGGAGCACGTCGTCCTCGCGCCGTCCGACGGCGTGGTCGCCGAGGTGTTCGTGCGCTCCGGCCAGTCCGTCGGTCTGGACGAGCTGCTCGCGCGCCTGGAGCCCACGCGGGCGGAGGCCGTCGAGACGGCCGGACGAGACGCGGACGAGCGAGGAAGTGCCTGAGAGGTGCGTGAGATGGCCGAGGCCGAGGCCGGCGGGCTCGGCGGCGCGGGAGGTGCGTGAGATGACCGAGGCCGAGGCCGGACGCCCCCGGGCAGAGACCGGGCATCTCGGGCTGGGGGCCCGATTTGCCCCCCGTGCCGTGCACCGGCGGCCGGACCTGCCGGCCAGCGTGCGGATCTGGGAGGTCGGGCCGCGCGACGGGCTGCAGAACGAGCCGTCGATCGTCCCTGCGGCCGTGAAGGCGGAGCTCGTGACCCGCCTCGTCGCCGCGGGCCTGTCGGTGGTCGAGACCACGAGCTTCGTGAGCCCGAGGTGGGTCCCGCAGCTCGCGGACGCAGAGGAGGTGTGCTCGCTGCTCGCGCCGTTGCGTGCGAGCCGGCGCGCCAGCGCGGACCTCCGTCTCCCCGCGCTCGTCCCGAACCTCCCCGGCCTCGAGCGGGCCCGCGCGTGCGGCGTGCGCGACGTGTGCGTCTTCGCCAGCGCGACCGAGACGTTCGCCGAAAGGAACCTGAACCGCTCGCGCGCCGAGGTGCTCGCGGCGTCCGCTGCGGTCGCAGCCGAGGCCAGGGCCGAGGGAATGGGGGTGCGGGGGTACGTGTCGATGTGCTTCGGCGACCCCTGGGAGGGCGCGGTGGCCGAGGCCGACGTCGTCTCGGCATGCGAGCGGCTCCTCGAGGCGGGCGCCGAGGAGGTCAGCCTCGGGGACACGATCGGCGTCGCGACGACCGGCCAGGTGGTCGACCTCCTGGACGCGCTCGCGCGCGCAGGGGTGCCCGCGAGACGGCTCGCCGTGCACTTCCACGACACCTACGGCCAGGCGCTCGCCAACACCGTGACCGCGCTGGTGTGCGGGATCACGACGGTCGACTCGTCCGCCGGGGGCATCGGCGGCTGCCCGTTCGCCGAGAGCGCGACCGGCAACCTCGCGACCGAGGACCTCTGCTGGGCGCTCGACGGCGCCGGAGTCGAGACCGGCGTCGACCTCGACGCGCTCGTCGAGACCTCGGTGTGGATGGCCGGGCAGCTCGGGCGTCCGAGCCCCTCCAGGGTGGTCCAGGCGCTGTCCGGCCGGACGCGCCCGGACGGCGACCGGGTCGCAGGAGCTGCGAGCGAGGAGGCGTGATGGTTCCGACCATGCCAGGCGAGCTGAGCGCGGAGCACGAGGAGCTCGCTGCGACGGTCCGGCGGTTCGCGCTGGAAGAGGTCGCCCCGGTGATCGGCGAGTACTACGAGACGGGGACGTTCCCGTACCCACTGGTCGAGAAGATGGGCGAGATGGGGCTCTTCGGGCTGCCCTTCCCCGAGGAGTACGGGGGCATGGGCGGCGACTACTTCGCGCTGTGCCTCGCGCTGGAAGAGCTCGCTCGGGTGGACTCGTCGGTCGCGATCACCCTGGAGGCTGGCGTGGGGCTCGGCGCCATGCCGATCTACCGGTTCGGGACGGACGCGCAGCGGCGGCGGTGGCTCCCCGACCTGTGCGCAGGGCGGACGCTTGGGGCGTTCGGCCTGACCGAGCCCGGCGGGGGATCAGACGCCGGCGCCACGCGCACGACCGCCCGGCGCGACGGCGCCGAGTGGGTGGTGAACGGCTCCAAGGCGTTCATCACGAATTCCGGCACCGACCTCACCGCGTTCGTCATCGTGACCGCGGTCACGGCCAGAGAAGAGGACGGCCGTCCGTCGATCTCCGCGATCATCGTCCCGTCGCAGACGCCCGGTCTCATCGTCTCGCCCGGGTACTCCAAGGTCGGCTGGTGCGCCTCGGACACCCATGGGCTCGCCTTCGACGACTGCCGAGTGCCGCTCGACCACGTCCTCGGCGACGAGGGGCAGGGGTACCGGCAGTTCCTGTCGGTGCTCGACGAGGGACGGATCGGCATCGCGGCGCTGTCGGTGGGCCTCGCCCAGGGGTGCGTCGACGAGTGCGTCCGCTACCTCGGCGAGCGGGAGGCGTTCGGGCGCAAGCTCGGCGAGTCGCAGGTGCTCCAGTTCAAGGTGGCCGACATGGAGGCGCGGACCCACGTCGCGCGCCTGTGCTACTACGACGCGGCGCTGAAGCTCGTCTCGGGGAGGCCGTTCAAGCGGGAGGCCGCGATCGCGAAGCTCGTCGCCTCGGACGCCGCGATGGTGAACGCCCGCGAGGCGACCCAGATCTTCGGCGGCTACGGCTTCGTGAACGACACCCCGGTCGGCCGCTTCTACCGAGACGCAAAGGTGCTCGAGATCGGGGAGGGCACCTCCGAGGTCCAGCGCATGGTGATCGCCCGCCAGCTGGGGCTCGGCCGCCCGGGCCCGTGAGCCTCCTGTGCAGGCGCCCCGCCGCCGGCACCCCGCGACCGGCACCCCGCGACCGGCACGCCCCACGGCCAGGTACCCCGCCGCCGGCACCCCCCGCCGGCACCCCCCG
>JAJYXS010000173.1 GCA_021801615.1 Actinomycetes bacterium | reverse complement strand
GGAGGCGCTCCTGGAGCAGTTCGCCCGGCTCCACGAGGACTTGGCGGAAGGGCGCATCTCGCTCGACGAATTCGAGTCTCGCCAGGACGACCTGCGCCGTCGCCTACGGGTCGACTGACAGCTACCGCCCCTACGACTCGCCTCACCCCTACGGGTCGGCTCAGCGCGTCGGCAGCGCTTCGCCTCCGGCGGCCCGCCGCTCAGCCGCTCATCCGGCGCCGCCGGCCACCTCGTCCCTGCCGCGCGTCTCGAGCCAGCGCTGGAGCCCGGCCGCGTTCGAGTGGAAGCCGTTTAGGACCTCCAGCTTCTCGCGATGCTCGGCGGGCACCCGGCTTGTGTCGAACCGGAAGCGCTCCTCGAGCGCCTCGACGATGTCGCGGCCCTGGCGGAACGCGCGCTCGGCGGTCTCGGCCCAGCTGCGCAGCGTCGCCTCGGCCTCCTCGAGCAGCGGCTCGGGCTCGTCCAGCAACCCGAAGTGGGCGAGGGCGATGCCCGAGGGCCGGCGCGAGGCGAACCTGTGCAACGAATGGAGAGCCTGCTCGAGGTCGAAGTCCGGCGGAGGAGTCGCCGGTCGCAGGATGCCGGCGTCCGGAAGCCGCACACCCACCGCGTCGCCGGCGAACAGGATGCCGCTCAGGGAGTCGTGAAGGGCGAGATGGTGCTTCGCATGCCCGGGGGAATCGACCGTGGTGAGCACCCGTCCGGGTCCGATCTCCACCTCCTCTGCGTCGGCCAGTACGTGCAGGCGCTCTGGTGGCGTCGGTTCGAGACGGCCGTAGAGGCCGTCGAGGAGCGGGCCGTACACGCGCTCGGCGGATGCGACGAGCCGGCTCGGGTCAGCGAGGTGGCGCGCCCCTTTCTCGTGCACGTAGACGGTCGCGCTCGGGAACGCGCGAGCCACGTCACCCACGCCGCCCGCATGGTCGAGGTGGATGTGGGTGACCGCCACCCCTGCGAGCTCGTGCGCTCCGACGCCGAGCCGCTCGAGCGCGGCCAGGAGCGCGGGAACCGACGACTGGCTCCCCGTCTCGATCAGCACGGGAGCAGGACCCTCCACGAGATACCCGGCGGTCATCCGCCGCCAGCCGCCGAGCAGCGTGTCGATCTGGACGACCCCCGGCCCGATCTCGACCGGCTCGGCGGGCTCCCCGGGCTCCGTGGGCTCGACGCCGCCGACGTGCACGCGGGTGTGCTCTGTGACCAGATGACCCGGTCCTGGGTCCGGAGCGTCGGTCCCGGTCATGCGTCGCTCAACTGCACCACGACCTTCACGTCGTCGGGGGTGCGCTCGAGGGCGTCCTGCCAGCGATCGAGCGGCACGGCGCGGCTCACGAGCTGCTGGAGCCAGTCACGATCGGCGCTTGCGAGCGCGGTGGCTCCCGCCTCGTAGTGGCGGCGGTTGGCGTTCACGGAGCCGACCACCGACTCGTTCGCCAGGACCATCGAGCGGTTCAGCGCACCCTCGTCGACCGCGATCTCGCGTCCTTTCGACGACACGCCGGTGAGGCACACGACCCCGCCGGGCCCGACGTGCTCCATCGCGTCGAGCACGAGGCTCGAGACGCCCGTGCACTCGATGACGACGTCGGGGGAGTCCACCGCGTCCGCGATCGCGCCCGTGTGGTAGCGCGCGCCGAGGGCGCGCACGAGATCGGGCTTCCTGCCCGTGGCCATCTGGTCGATGACGTGCACCTCGAGCCCGCGCTGGACGCCGATCAGCGCGGCGAGCAGCCCGATCGGCCCGGCGCCCGTGACCACCGCGGTCGACGGCTCCCAGTGCGCGCGGTGCCCGATCCTCTCGACCTGCTCCCATGCCTTGGCGACGATGCTCGTCGGCTCGAGCAGCACTCCGAGCAGGCCGAGAGACGGATCGACCTTCACCACGTACTCGGGCGTGATCCGGTAGCGCTCGGAGAGGTAGCCGTCGTGCTCCTTGATGCCGCGCTCCGTGTACCTCCCGTTGCGGCAGAAGTCCCACTCGCCGACCGCACAATTGCCGCACGGCACCGGGTCGGGGCGCCGGACGATGCCCACGACCAGGTCACCGGCGACGACCGGACCGCCCGGTGGCGCCTCGAGCACCCGGCCAAGCGACTCGTGGCCCAACACGAGCCGCTCCCGCCCCGGCGGCGCCCAGCCGTACTCCCCCGAGAGGATCTCGACGTCGGTGCCGCAGATGCCGACGCCGATCGTCTCGACGAGCACGGGTCCGTCGGACTCCGGAGGATCGCCGACGTCGGTGAGCTCGGCCGATCCCTTCTCGAGAGGTACGACCGTGAGTGCCTTCACGTGACCCTGCCTTTCTGCCCTCGTCCCTGTCGGAGGCTGCCGCCGGTCGCGCTTGCGCCGTCGCCGCCGATGCTCCCGGCCGCGCCCACGCTGCTCGCGCCCGCGCCGTCGTCACCTCGTGGGCCGCCCCCGTGCCGAGCCGGCCGCGCGCCGACGTGGACCCCACGCCGCAACGCGCCGATGCTCCATCGCGAGGAGCCCGCAGTCCCCGCGGGCGCGCTTGCCGAGACGCGGCGCGCTGACGGCTCGACCGCCGCCTGCAGCGCCTCTTGGCCGGTGAGCAGGAACGCCGTGTTCACGAGGGAGACGTGGGAGAACGCCTGCGGGAAGTTGCCGACCTGGCGTCCCGCCACCGGGTCGTACTCCTCTGCCAGGAGGCCGAGGTCGTTGCGGAGGGCGAGCAGCCGCTCGAAGAGCCCGATCGCGTCGCGCTCGCGACCGATCATGTGCAGACAGTCGGCCAACCAGAACGAGCAGGCGAGGAAGGCCCCCTCCCTCCCGTGGAGCCCGTCGACTGCGCCTTCGTCGGTGGTGCGGTAGCGGAGGACGAACCCGTCCTCCACGAGCTCGCGCTCGATGGCTTCGACGGTCCCGACCACGCGAGGGTCGCTCGCGGGCAGGAACCCCACGCGCGGGATCATGAGCAGGCTCGCGTCGAGCACGTCCGAGCCGTAGGACTGCGTGAAGGCGTTCTTCCCGGCGTCGAAGCCCTTCGTGCAGATCTCATCGCGGATCTCGTCGCGCAACCTGCGCCACTTGTCGATCGGGCCCTCGAGCTCCGGCCAATCCTCCAACGTCCGAACCGCCCGGTCCACCGCGACCCACGCCATCACCTTCGAGTGCGTGAAGTGGCGCCGCGGCCCGCGTACCTCCCAGATCCCGTCATCCGGTTCGCGCCAGCCGTCCTCGAGGAACTCGACCAGCTTCGACTGGAGGTCCCAGATGGCCCGCGTATGGACGCCGTCCCAGCGCGCGGCGGTGTAGAGGGCGGACATGACCTCGCCGTAGACGTCGAGCTGGTACTGCCCGGACGCTGCGTTGCCGATCCGCACGGGCCTCGACCCCTCGTACCCCTGCAGCCAGTCGACCTCCCACTCGTCGAGCCGGCGCTCACCCGACGCGCCGTACATGATCTGGAGCTTCGAGACGTCGCCCGCGGTCGCCCGAAGCAGCCAGTCGCGCCACGCCATGGCCTCCGCGTGGTAGCCGCCCCGCATGAGGGCCTCGAGGGTCAAGGTCGCGTCGCGCAGCCAGCAGTAGCGGTAGTCCCAGTTCCGTTCCCCGCCGATCGCCTCGGGCAGCGAGGAGGTCGCGGCAGCGACGATGCCGCCCGTTGGCGCGTAGGTGAGCGCCTTCAAGGTGATGAGCGAGCGGAGCACGGCGTCCTTGTACGGCCCCTCGAAGCAGCAGGAGGTCGACCACCGCTCCCACCATGCCTCGGTGAACGCCACGGCGTAACCGGGGTCGGTAGGCGGGGGCGGCACCTCGTGCGAGGGGAACCACGTGAGCGAGAAGCTCGCACGCTGACCCTCGCGCAAGGTGAGCTCCGAGACCGTGGTCATCCCTTCGCCGCGCGTCGGCGAGGCGGTCCACAGCGACACCGCGTTCGGCCCGGCGGTCGCGGTGAGGAGGTGGTCGTGACGCGTCACCCACGGGACGACCTCGCCGTAGTCGAAGCGCACCGCCATCTGCATGCGGACCGGGACGGTGCCGCGCACGCACTCCACGACGCGCACGACCTGGGGTCGCTGCTCCCGGATCGGCATGCAGTCGGTCAGCCGGATGGTGCCTTCCTTCGTGTCCATCTCGGTCTCGAGGACCAGCGTGTTGCCGCGGTAGCGCCGGCGCGTGCCGACGACGCTTTCGGGTGCACCGGCCGGCGCGATCTTCCAGAACCCGTTCTCCTCGGTACCGAGCAGCTGGGCGAAGCACGCGGCCGAATCGAAATGCGGCAGGCACAGCCAGTCGATCGAACCGTCGCGTCCGACGAGCGCCATCGTATGGAGGTCCCCGATGACGGCGTAGTCCTCGATGCGCTGGGGCACGAGCGCCATTCTTATCCGGCCCACCCCGTACCAGGCCGGCGGGCCTGTGGAGGGGGCCGAGGCAGCAGGGCCGGCGGGCCTGTGGCGGGGGCCGAGGCAGCAGGGCCGGCGGGCCTGTGGCGGGGGCCGAGGCAGCAGCGCCGGCGGGCCTGTGGCGGGGCCGAGGTGGCGGGGGCAGAGGCAGCGGGGCCGGCGGGTCAGCGGACCGGGGTCATCCGCTCGTGCACCCGCCCGTTGCGACCGCAGAGGTGCGACCCTCCGCCTCCAGCACCCGCTTCCGGACCCCCGGCGACGCCAACGCGTAGCCCACGTCGCTGTACGCAGTCGAGCGCGAGAAGACGACGCCTGCGACCTGCCCACTCGGCACGACGAGCGGGCCCCCCGAGTTCCCCGGCTCGACGTCGGCGTCGATCTGGTACACCTGGCGAGTCACTGTGCCCTCGTCGTAGATGTTCCGCCCCTGGGCAGCCACCCGGACGCCGACCGCCGCGGGGACGACGGTGAGCGGGCCGTCCTCGGGGTAACCGACGACCGCGGCCTCGGTGCCCGTCGGCACCGGCGAGGCGTCGATCACGAGCGAAGGACCCAGCGGCGCGGCGGTGCGCAGGACCGCGAGGTCGTATGTCGGATCGAAGTACACGACGGTCGCGGAGTACGGCTCGCCCTGGACCACGACCTCGGTGGCGCGCTCGCCCGCCACCACGTGCGCGTTCGTCACCAGCGTGCCGTGCGCGACCACGAAGGCCGAACCCTCCTGCAGGTACCCGCAAGCCTGCCCGAGGACCTTCACCGTCGACGTCGACGCCGCGTGCGCGATCTCTCGAGCCCATGCGGCGCTCGGCATCGCCATGTGCACCGGGGCGGGCTCGAGCTCGGAGAAGACGGGCGGGAACCCCGACCCGCCGAGGAACCCCTCGACCTTCGCGAACACGTCGGGCAGGGGAGGCATCACCCCGTCGACCGCGCGCACCACGCTCGAGCGCTGGATCGCGGAGCTGAGCCACCCCGAGGGACCCTGGACGAGCTCGTTCGCGACGAGCCAGATCGCGAACAGCGCGGCCACGAGCGCGACGCCCACCCCCGCGACGGCGTCGAGTGGACCAAGGCGGAGCCGTCGTGCTGCCCGGTTGCCGAGGGTCCCGACGACGCGGCCGGCGACCCCGAAGATCGCCCCGAGACCGACGACGAGCGCGAGCGCCACAGCGGCCTTCGCCCAGGCGGCGTGGACCGACGGCGCGACGCCGTCCGCGAGCAGCGCGCCCACGACCACCCCCAGGACGAAGCCCGCGAGCGTCAGGACCTGGACCAGCGCGCCGACCTTCAGACCGTGGAGCGCCGCGAGGAGCAGGACGGCGGCGGCCGCGATGTCCACCCAGTCCACGTCGCAGGAGGGTACTCAAGCCGGCCCGCGGAACCCGGACGACCTGGTCGAGCGCTGCCTGCCCTCGGCGCTGCGGCACGTCGCGACCCTCGGCGCCGCCGCGTGCGTGAGCGCGAGTCCGCAGTAGCCTCCTCGTCGGTGGAGCCGGCTACGCATCTGCAAGTCCTCTCCGAGCGTGCCGACGCGCTCCTCGGAGCGGCGGCGGGCTCGGCGGAGGTCGCCGTGCCGACGTGCCCCGACTGGACCGTCGCGGACCTCGTCGTCCACGTCGGGCTCGTATGGGACTGGGCCTCGAAGATCGTGGCGAGCCGGGAGCACGCGGCGCGTGACGATCCCCCCGAAGACCGCTCGGACCACGCGCTGCGAGCCTGGGCGAAGCTGAGGGCCGCGCGCCTCTGCGACGAGCTCGGCGCGGCGGACCCCGAGGCGGACTGCTGGACCTTCGGGCTGCCGCGGACGGTGCGCTTCTGGTTCCGCCGGCAGGCGCTCGAGACCGCGCTGCACGCCTGGGACGCCGAAGGGGCCGTCGGCACGCCGTCGCGCATCGACCCCGAGGTCGCCGCCGACGGCGTCGACGAGCACCTGCGCGTGATCGTGCCGCGGTCGGTGCGCCGTCAGCCCGACGCCTGGAGCGGCCAGACGGTGCATCTCCACCGCACCGACGGCGACGGCGAGTGGGTCGTGCGCCTCGGGCCGGGCGCCGAGGTCGCAGTCGACCACGTGCACTCGAAGGCCGACCTCGCGCTGCGAGGGACGGCGGAGGCGCTTTGGCTCTGGTGCGCGAACCGGGCGACCGCAGACGAGCTCGGCATCGAGCGGTTCGGTGCCGAGGAAGTCGCCGCGCGCTGGCACTCGGCGATGACCTTCTGAGCCGAACCGTCCCGCAGCTCGCACCCGGACTGCCGTCGCCCGGTGCGAGAGTTTCCGGCGGTGACCGCCGAGCTCGCAGGGATCGTCCACCAAGCCCCGGCGGGCGAGCGCGCGACGGTCGGCAGGGGAGGCGGGAAGGTGCGCCGACCGACCCCCGTGCGGGGCGCTCGGGAAGCGCGCGTCGGGGCGAGGGATGTCGCCGCGGTCGCGGCTCTCGTCGTCGTGCCGCTCCTCGTCTACGCGATCCCCGCCGCGATCGGGCACCTCGTCGTGCCGGGCGACGACCTGACGCAGAACCTGCCCCTACGCGAGCTGGTCGGCCGCGACCTGCGATCAGGCCACCTCCCCGTCTTCGACCCCTATATCTGGGGTGGCGCGCCGCTCCTCGCCGGGTGGAACGCCGGTGCCGCCTACCCCCTCACGTGGCTCTTCGCGTGGCTACCGGGCGCCGCGGCCTGGACGGTGAACCTCGTCGCCGCTTCGGTGACCGCCGGTGTCGGCTGCTACGCGTTCCTCCGTGCCTCGCGCCTCGCCACCCTCGCCAGCTGGGCGGGAGCGACGACCTACGCCTTCGGCGGCGGCATGGTCGCCCAGATCCCCCATGTCGGCCTCGTCATCGGCATGAGCTGGGTGCCGGTCGCGCTCCTCGCGCTGCTGCGCCTCACCGAACCGAGCGCTCCCGCGCCACGACGGTTGCTCTGGTGGAGCGCGGTGCTGGCCGGCGCCGTCGGCCTCGTGGTCCTCGCCGGGACACCGCGCGCGGTCACCGACGCGGCTGCGGTCCTGGTCCTCTATGCCCTCTGGCGGCTCGTGCGTCTCCACTGGACCGAGCGGGGGGCCGAATGGAAGGCCGCGGCCGCCGTGGCGTCCGGCTCCCTCCTCGGCGTCGGCCTCGGCGCCGTGCAGCTCGTTCCCGGGCTCGCGGCGGTCGCGACGTCCCAACGGGCCCAGGTCAGCGCGTTCCTCTTCGGCGCCGGCTCCCTGCCGGTCCGCTGGCTCGCGCTCCTCGGCGTGCCGGACCTGCTCGGCGGCTCTGGGGCGTTCGGACAGCCGCGGTTCCTCGGGACGTACAGCCTCACCGAGGTCACCGGCTACGTCGGGCTCCTCCCTCTCGCCGCCGCCGTCGCACTGCTCGGGAGGCTGCGCCGACACCCGCTGCCGGAGTGGGCGGTCTGGGAGCTCGTCGCAGCGTCGGGGATCCTCCTCGCCCTCGGCAACCACACGCCGCTGTGGCACGTGCTCATCCGCATCCCCCTCTTCGGCGGAGAACGTCTGCAGAGCCGCGGCATCCTCGTGACGGACCTCGCGCTCGCCGTGCTTCTCGGTCAGTGGCTCGACGGGTGGGCACGAGACGCCAGGACCACCCACCCGGCGGCGGCGGCGACGTCTGCGGCTCGCGTGGAACGCGCGCTCGGCGCGTTGCCGCTGCTCGGGGTGATCGGCCTCGTCGTCGCCGCGCTCGCGTCCGGTCCGCGCCTCCTCGAGTGGATGGGAGTGGGCGCGCATGCGGCCGCGAACGCGTCGGCGCTCGGGCCGTGGCTCGTGCCCTCGCTGGTGCTCGCCGCGGGCGCACTTCTGCTCGTGATCGCGGGCGCGCGGCTCCGTCCCTCATGGCGCGCGGTGATCGCGGCCACGTTCGTCGTGGTGGACCTCGTCGTCTTCGTGATCACCACGGTCCTCGCGGTCGGAGCTCCGGTCGGGGCGGCCGCAGCCGCGATCCCCTCGCGCACCGCGGCCACGATCCCCCCGCGCACCGCCCCTGCGACCACCACGCCCACGACCAGCGCGTCCAGGGCCCGCCCGATCGCGTCCTTGCACCTACAGGGGCGGTTCGCGGTCTACGACCCGGGCCTCCTGTACCCCTCGGAGCTCGAGGTCCTGGGCGTCCCCGACGCCAACGCGGTCGAACGCACGTGGTCGATCCAGGGGTACGGCTCCATCGTCGACGGGCACTACGCGGCGGCCACGGGGGTCCACGGCCTCTCCGGCACAGGCCAGGACGTCTTCGTGCCGCGTGCCGCAGCGGACGGCGTCCTCGACACGCTCTCGACCGGCGCGCTGCTCGCGCCGTCCCAGTACCTCATCGGCCCGGCCGCCGCCACGACGTCGAGACGATCCGAGCCGGGCACGCGCCGGGTGGGCACGTCCGGGCACGCGACGTGGTTCCTCGGGGCTCCTACCCTGGTCCGGTCCGCACGGGTGACGCTCCGCGCGACCTCCGACGCCGGGACGGCCCCCAGCGACGGCGTGCACGTCGGGCTGCTCACCGCCCAGGGCCTCGTCGACTGGGCACGGCTGCAAGCGCCCCGCGCCGTCGAGGTGGGAAGGTCACCGGCAGCCCTCGGTGCCGGGCCGGGTGCCGAGCCGCGTGCCGGGCCCGACGTCGTCTGGAATGCAGTCTGGAGAACCCCGACCGACGCAGTCGGTCTGGTCGTCCGCTCGAACCTGAGCGCGGACGTCGCGCCACCGGTCGTCACGGTCGCCGGCGGGCGGTCCTACGCGCTCGACGGCCCGCTCCAGAGCGGGCTCGTGGACCCGCACTGGCGCTACGCCGGCCAGGACGGCGCATTCTGCGTGTTCGTCGACGACCGGGCGCGGCCAGCACTGTCACTGCGCGCGTTGGCTGGGCGGTCCCTGCGCGGCGCCTCGGTCCGGCGGGTCTCAGGGCCCCCTCTCGCGCCGAGCGCCGCCATCGTCTCGTCGCTGCACGGCGTCGCCGTGGTGCGCGCGGTCGCCGCGGTACCGGGATGGACCGCGACGTGGACGCCGTCGGCCGCCGACGGGCACACGCTCGGCACCCCGAGGGTGCTTGCCGTCCAGCGCACCGGCGTCGTCCAGATGGTGCGGGCTCCGGCGGGGAGAGGGGTTCTCAGGTGGCGCTACGTGGCGCCTGGTCTGCTCACCGGCGAGGTCCTGTCCGCGGCGTCGCTCTGCGTCGTCGCCGGGCTCGTGGTCGCGGCCGGAGCGGGACGGCGAGGACGTGATCGGGCGTGGACGGGTACGCGGCTTCGCCGTAGAGTCCCGTTGCGTGCGCCACGGCCTGTTCTTTCCGCCGTTCGGGGAGCTCGCCGATCCGGCCACCGTCGTCCAGCTCGCCGCCGAGGCCGATGACCGTGGCTGGGACGGACTGTTCCTGTGGGACCACATGATCCGCCCGCCCGGCGATCCCCAGGAGCTCGCCGACCCGTGGATCGTCCTCGCCGCGGTCGCCTCGTCGACCACTCGAATGCGGCTCGGCACGATGATCACGCCCCTCGCGCGCCGGAGACCCCAGAAAGTGGCCCGTGAGACGGTGACCCTCGACCGTCTGTCGCGGGGGCGGTTGATCCTCGGCGTCGGGCTCGGGGTGAACCGCGGTGGCGAGCTCGAGCGCTTCGGCGAATGCGTCGACGAGTCCCGCCGCGCCGGCATGCTCGACGAGGCCCTGGACCTTCTCTTCGCGCTCTGGTCGGGCGAGGAGGTCCACCACGACGGCCCCCACTTCACCGCCAAGGGCGTTCGGTTCCTTCCGACCGCGCTGCAGCAGCCACGCATACCCGTATGGGGCGCGGCCGTCGGTGGGAAGCGGCACGACGGTCCCCTCCGCAGGGCCGCGCGCCTGGACGGCGTCTTCCCGGTCCATACGACCTTCGACGAGCTGCGCGGCGTCGTGGGCGAGGTCCGCGCGCTCCGCGGGTCCCTCGAGGGCTACGAGATCGCCGCCGAGATGGCATTCGACGCGGACGAGGCCTGCGCCGGCGACTTGGAGGAGATCGGGGCGACGTGGATCATGCACTCGTTCCCCGTCCGCACCGCGACGGACGAAGTGGCCGACGTCGTACGGCGCGGTCCCTGAGGTCCCGGGGCATTCCCGGCTTCGGCACGGCTTCGGCCGAGAACTGGCGAAGGCCGGCGTGGAAAGCCCAACCGTTGGTGAACCTCACGACAGCCGCCTCGCTAAGGTCGACCGCGCAATGGACGACGACGTCGAGCAGGAGGTGCAACGGCTCTTCGCGCGGGTCACCGAAGCGCTCGCACGCGCGACGTGGGCGCTCCTCTCGGCAGACGTCACGCTCGGCCGCTCGGTCGTCGAAGACGACCAGATGATCGACGCGCAGGTCGGGTCCATCGAGGAGGACCTGTGGCGCGAGCTCGACGCCATCGTCGGAGCGTCGGCAGAGGTGCGCCGCTTGGTCCATCTGCTCTTCGTCCTGTCCGAGCTGGAGCGCAGCGCGGACCTCGCCGAGCACATCGCGCAGCGCGCGGTGTTCGGGCTCGGCGGCGAGATGACGCCGGTGAGCCGAGGGATCGTGCAGCGCATGTCAGAGGTCGCGATCGACATGTGGCGCAGCGCCGCCGACGTCTACGCGAGAGGAGCCGCCGGAATGCTCGACCTCGACGAGACAGACGAAGAGCTCGACATCCTCCACGAGCGGTTGACCGGCGAGGTGGCCGCCGGCTCGATGCAGCCGCCCGTCGCGGCGCAGGTCACTCTGCTCGCCCGCTTCTACGAACGCCTCGGAGACCACGCGGTGAACCTGAGCCGGCGCCTACGGCCAGGCGATGGCTCGCTCACCGGCGCCGGCGAGATCGCGCCGGACACCTCGGGCGGCCCGCCGGACGGTTGACGAGCCGACCGGCCAGGACCCGGAACGGGCATCGCGGCCCGGGCCGGCATCGGGGAGCTGGACGGGCATCGTGGCCCGGGCCGGCATCGCGAGGCCGGACCGGCTTCGCGGGGCCGCACGACGTCAGCCGAGCTGGCTGGCGGGCGGACGGCTGGCGAGCGTCACCTTCGCCGACTCGTGCCTTCCCGAAGCGGTCACCCAGCCAACCTCCGCCCGGCTGCCCGGCGCCATCCGAGCGACGTCGATCGCCAGTGTCCGTGCCGACGCAACGGGCCGTGTGTCGAATTCCGTGATGGTGTCACCCTTCACGATGCCCGCTTTGGCCGCGGGCGACGACGGGACCACGCCCACGACGTGCGCGCCGGACGGTGTGGCCGAGCGCGGTGTCGATCCGGACGCGAAGCCAGATGTCGCGATCTCGACGCCGAGGAAACCGCCGCGCCCGAGGAACGGGGAGATGCCGGGGAGCGGCACCGTCACGCCGTGCCTCGCGGCGACCGGAGCGCTCCCGCCCCACACGCTGTAACCGATGCCGACGCCGAGCGCGACCGTCGCGAGCGCCGCGAGCACGCCGCCGATGACGATCCAGGGCAGAGAGCGCAGCGGGCGTTCCCCTCTGGAGGGACGCCCCGCCGGCGGATGCGACGGGGCCCCGCGCCATCCCGGTCCCCAGCTGTACCACGGGGGCGGGCCAGACCACGGAGGAGGCCCCCACGACGGCGCCCACCACGACGGCGCCCACCATGGTGGAGGTGCGGTGGGGGGCACGGCGCTAGAGGGGGGCACGGCGCCGGTGGGGGGCACGGCGCCGGTGGGGGGCACGGCGCCGGTGGGGGGCACGGCGCCGGTGGGGGGCACGGCGCCGGTGGGGGGCACGGCGCCGGTGGG
>JAJYXS010000092.1 GCA_021801615.1 Actinomycetes bacterium | reverse complement strand
TACAGCGCCGAGGACGTCGAACGTCTCCGGCTCATCGCCGCGCTCACGGGAGACGGGCTGAACCTCGCCGGCGTGAAGAAGGTCCTCGCCCTCCAGCAGCAGCTCGCCGAGCTCCGGGCCACGGTCGAGCGGCTCGAAGCCGAGCTCGCCCGCAGGCGCGAGCGGTCACCCGGGCAGTAGAGCCGAGCACAGGCAGCCGAGCCGAGCACAGGCAGTCGAGCTGAGCGCAGGCAGTAGAGCCCAAGCGAGCGACCGAGCGACGCGTGGCGAGCGAACGACGCGGCGACCGTACGCGGCTCGATCGGTTCCTCACCCACGTCGCGACGGCCGACCGCGAAAAGCGCGTGCAGCGCGTGCGACACCGCCTCAGCGAAGTTGACGGTTGATCACCTATCACTCTACGTTCGCTGGGGCCGACACGGATTGCTCGCCCACGGCGACGGCGACCAGGCCAGACCCTGGACGAGACAAGGAGTGGACATGCCACAGCGGACCTCCGAACAGCGGACCCCCGAAGGACGAGCTGGCGCTCGCAGGCTGCTCTCGTCGCTCTCTTCGAGCACGACCGTGCTGGCCTGCATCTTCCTTGCCGCAGCGATCAACGCCGGGCTCTCCTCGTCTGCATCGGCTGCCACGGCCAAGAGCCACGCCCAGCGGAGTGGCGTCGTCACGATGGCCGAAGGAGCGCAGGGAACCCCCGACAACATCTTCCCCTTCGTCACAGGCGCGACGAACATTCTCGCCAATTACAACCTCATGGCGAAGATGTGGCCTCCGCTGTACACCCTCGGAGCTCGGTCGAGCATCCAGGCGATCAACTCCGCGGCGAGCCTCGCCAAGCCTCCCGTCTACAGCGACGGCGACACGGTCGTGAGCGTGACCCTCAAGAAGTACAGGTGGTCAGACGGCACGCCCCTCACGGCCCGCGATGTCACCTTCTTCATGAACCTGCTCAAAGCCGAGAAGACAAAGTGGGCACGCTATACGCCAGGAAGCATGCCGGACAACGTGGTGAGCTACACCGTCAAAGGAGCTCGCACGATCGTCTTCAAGCTGAACCATGCATACAACCCGGTCTGGTTCACCGACACAGAGCTCGCCGCTATCGTTCCGATGCCGCAACAGGCGTGGGACGAGGAATCCGCGAGCGGTCCGGTCGGGAACTACGACGAGACCCCGGCCGGCGCACGCGCCGTCTACTCCTTCCTGCTCGCGCAGGGAAAGGACATCGCGTCGTACGACACGAACCCGCTCTGGCAGGTGGTCGACGGGCCTTGGAAGCTGAAGCGCTTCACAAGCAACGGGTTCGTCGCCCTCGTGCCGAACCCGGCCTACTCAGGCCCGGACAAGCCGCACATTGCCGAGTTCGAAGAGGTCCCCTTCACCTCGTCGACAGCCGAATTCGATGCCGTGCTGTCCGGAAGCGTCGACATCGGCTACGTGCCCGTCACCGATCTGGCCGAGCTTCCGCGGGTGGAGGGCGCAGGCTACAAGATCGTCCGCTCCGAGCTCATGGCGATCAACATGCTCTCCTTGAACTACCGGAGCCCGGTCGTGGGACCGCTCGTGAAGCAGCTCTACATCCGCAAGGCCCTCAACGACGTCATGAACCAACCCGAGCAGATCAAGGCGATCCTCGGCGGGATCGGCGGGTACGTGGACTACGGTCCCATCCCCACGGTGCCCAAGACCCCGTACATGGCTCCGGTCCAGAGGAAGGACCCGTTCAGCATCTCGGCGGCGCGCAGGCTCCTCGTCTCGCACGGCTGGAAGATCCCCTCGAAGGGCCCCGCGGTGTGCGAGCGACCCGGTACCGGAAGCTCTGACTGCGGAGCGGGTATCGCGCGGGGAAGGAAGCTCACCTTTTCTGTCGTCTACATCACTGGGAGCACGTACATGACGGAGGAAATGGAGAGCTACAAGAGCGACGCAAGCGAAGCGGGGATCGTGCTCGATCTTTCCCAGCAGCCGTTCACCTCGATCGTCGGCGACATCTGCGGGACCGCGACATGCGACAGCCCCGGTTGGCAGATAGCGAACTGGGGAGCTGGGTTCGGGCGCTACTTCGATTCTCCCTACCCGGAAGGTGCCGTGACGTTCGAGGGCCACGTCGGCCTCGACATCCCGGCGACACCGAAGCTCGACTCGCTCATCAACGCCACGAAGACCGCGACCGGTTCCCAAACGGTCAAAGCCATGCAGGCGTACGACACGTACATGGTGGACAACGAGCCGGAAGTGTGGCAGATGGAGACCTACACATTCAATGCCGTGTCCACCAGGCTGAGCGGCGTGACCTTCAATCCGGTGTCCGGGAACGTCTTCCCCCAGGACTTCGTCTTGAAGTAGGACCGACTTCGATCGCGTCTGCGCCCCTCGGGGCAACGGGCTCGGCACCCCTCACCGTGCACGGTGAGGGGTGCCCGCGGTCAGCGTCGCTCCACCGACCTCGGGCGCCGGAGACGTGGCAGCGGGCCGGCCGGCCGCTGCCGGGCCTTGCCGTTCCCATCGACCTGACTGGGCCGAGACCCGAGGCCGTGCCCCAGCCGAGCCGAGATCGTGCCGGCCGCGTCGACGACGAGTCCCCGCAGCTGCTCCATCCGCTCCCAGCTCATCCGGATGGTCGGCCCGGAGAGGCTCAGGCTTCCCGCGAGCCGACCATCGTGATCGAAGATCGGCGCCCCGATGCAACGCACTCCAAGCTCGTTCTCCACGTCGTCGACCGCGTACCCGTGCACACGGATACGGTCCAGCTCCGCGCGCAGCATCTGGGCGTCGACGATCGTGTTGGGGGTACGCCGCTCGAGCGGGCCGGCGAGGTACTCCTCCTGCTCTTCTTCCGGCAGGAACGCGAGGATCGCCTTGCCGAGCCCGGTCGAGTGCAACGGGTTGGTCCCCCCGACGTGGCTGACCATCCGCAGCGAGTGCGCGCACTCGACCTTGTGGATGTAAAGGACGCTCCTCGCCTCGCAGATCCCGAGGTGGCAGGTCTCGTTGGACGCGTCGACGAGCTCGGTCATGAGATCCGCGGCTGCATCTCGCAGCTCGAACGACGAGACGAAATTCGATCCCCACACCGCGCAGCGTGGCCCGAGGCGGTACCGGCCATCGGCGTCGGCACGCACGAGGCGCGCGGCGCACAGTGCTTCGACAAGTCGGATGGTGGTCGCCCGGGGAAGGTCGAGCTCTCTTGCGAGATCGGTGACACGCAGGCCGTGCCGGTGCTCCGCGAGCAGGTTCACGACGGCGATGCCCTTGACGAGAGCTTTCGCCCCGCCGGTCGCCCCACCAGCCGCGGACCGCTCCTCGATCGACTTCGCGTTCACTGTGAGTATCTCGGTTCGCGTCCTCGCTCGCAGGCGCCCTTCCGAAGTCGAACACACTGCCCATTCCGGCCAGGCCACATTCTAGCGATCAACTTCGCGGGAGCCTGGCTCCTCCGTCCGCGGGGATCGTCGCACCGGTCACGGCATCGAAGACCGGCCCGACACAGAGGGCGACCAGCTCGGCGACCTCCCGGCGGGTGACAAGACGCCCGGCCGGCGTGCGAGCGAGGGTGCGCGTCACGAAACCGGGGTCGATCTCGGAGATCTCGTCAGCCGACTCTGCGATCTGACCCGGTGCGACGCAGTTGACCGTCACCTCGGGCCCGAGCTCGGTCGCGAGGCATTCGGTGAGCGTGATCACGGCGGCCTTCGCCAGGCTGTACACGGAGTGGTCCCGCCCGAAGGCCGAGCCGGCCGAGAGGTTGACCACCCGGCCCCAGCCTGCCGAGCGCATGCCGCCGGCGACTCGACGGGCAGCGAGATAGGCCGAGCGCACGTTGGCGTTCCAGATGGCGTCGAACTCGCGCTCCGGCAGATCGGCGAACGGCGTGAGCGAGAACGGACCGACATTGTTCACGAGCACCGAGACGTGTGCTCGGGTCGTCCGTTCGACGGTCGACACGACCTGGTCGACACCTTCCTCGCAGGACACGTCGCCGGCGACCGCCAGGTGGCCGGTCCCAGGAAGACTGGAGACCACCGCGGCGGCGTCATCAGGAGAGGCGCGGTGGTTGACGGCGAGCACCGCCCCGGCCTCCGCCATGACCCGCGCGATCTCTGCACCGAGGTTGCGAGAGCCTCCGGTGACGAGCACCACGCGCCCGGAGAGACGCCCGCCGACGAGCGCAGCGACGCCAGGGCGTGGCTCCGGTCGTTCTTCGACGCCACGTCGAGCTTCGTCGGCCACCCGAGCGCTCATCGAGACCGACCTTCCCGAGACCGACCTTCCCCCGGGACGAGCGGCGCGAGGCTGCCGACCGCCTTGACCCGAACGCGCAGCGCGTCACCGGGGAGGTAACTGATCGGGATCTCTTCGACCTCCACGATCTGGACGCTCTCTTCGCGAGCCCCGGACTCGACCGCGCGACGCGCGGCATCGGCGGCGACTTCCTCGACGGCGGCACGGCGTCCGGCAGAGCCGACGTGGACGATCCGGTCCACCTCCGCTCCGATCTGGGCCATGGCCGCCCCGACGGCGTTCGCGACCTCGCCGTGGTCGACCCGCAGCACCTTCGCCGCGCCTGGGAGCTCCTCTTCGACCAGCGCCGATCCTCCGCCGACGGCCACGACCGCCACCGGCTCAGGTGACGTCCTCATCCGGTCGAGACCGCCGGCGAGGCGGGACTGGATCCGGGCCCACGCAGCCTCGACGAAATCCTTCGGCACGTGCGCCACGAGTGCGCGATCCCCCAGATCGAGGCGCCCGAGCGCCACGGCCAGATCGGTCGCCGTCAAGGTGTCTCCACCGAACACGAGCGCCTTGCGCGCGAGCTCGTAACCGACGCTGTCCGGCCCGATCTCGGGCTCCGCCGCCGCAGCTCCGCCATCGCTCGCAGGTCGCGGACGTCCCGTGCGGAGCTCCTCCCAGGGACCGCGCACGACGCTGCCACCGCCGATCCCGAGGGAAAGGACGTCGGGCATGCGGAAGTTCGTCCGCACGCCAGCCACCTCCACCACGAGCGGGGCCGGGCGCGGGAACCCTTTGACGAGCATCCCGACGTCCGCCGTGGTCCCGCCGACGTCGATCACCGCGGCGTCGGAGAGGCCCGAGAGGAACGCGGCACCGCGGATGGAGTTCGTGGGACCCGATGCGAAGGTGGCGACCGGGAACCGCCGAGCGTAGTCCGCGTTCATGACGGTCCCGTCGTTCTGGGACACGAACAGCGGTGCGGAGAGCCCGACCGACTCGATCGCGCGCTCGAGCGCCGCGACGGTGGAGGCTGCGAGCCTGCGCAAGGACGCGTTCACGATCGTCGCGTTCTCCCGCTCGAGGAGCCCGATCCGACCGATGTCCGACGACAGCGTCACCTCCACACCGTGCAGCACGTCTTGGAGGAGCGCCGCCGCCTCGAGCTCGTGCTCGGGGTTCAGTGGAGAGAACACCGAAGTGATCGCGACCGAGGTGACGCCTCTCTCCGCCATCTGCTCTCCCGCCCGACGGACCGCCTCTCGATCCAAGGGGGCGATCGTGCTCCCGTCGTACTCGTGACCCCCTCGGCAGAGGCAGACGACGTCCCCGATGGCCCTGCGCAGCCGGGGCGGCCAGTCGACGAGAGGCGGAAGGGCGGCGGTGGAGGGCAGCCCGATCCTGAGCACCCCCGTCGTCGCCAGGTCCTTCGCCTGCACGAGAGCGTTGACGAACTGGGTCGTCCCGACCATCACGGCCGCCACGGCCTCTCGGTGCGTCGGGAGCCGCTCGAGCAGTGCGCCGAGCGCGTCGACGATCCCCTCGCCCACCTCTCCGGTCGTGGGCCGCTTCACGGATGCGATGACCCGGGTTCCGGCGACCGCGACCGCGTCGGTGTTCGTGCTGCCGACGTCGACCCCGATGCGCACGTCGCCTGGCGCGATAGCCGGCGGCCGCGCCGTCATGCTCCCCCCGCTTCGGCACCGGCGCCTCCTCGCGAAAGGTGCACGCCCCGGGCGCCCGCCCCGTCCTGCGAGGCGAGCGCGTCGAGGACCGCCTCGGGGAGGATCGGGATGCAGTTGATCTCCGCGCCGATCGCGTCGGAGACCGCGTTCGCGACCGCGGCGGCAACGGGGACGACGGGCGGCTCGGCGACGCCCTTGGCGCCGTAGGGGGACTCGGGGTCCGGGTGCTCCAGCGTCACGACCTCCACGCGCGGCACGTCCACCGACAGCGGCAGGCCGTAGCTTTCGAAGGTGCGCTGGCGGTACCGGCCGCCCTCGAGCGCCAGCCATTCCCACAGGGCGTAGCCCAGCCCTTGGGCGACACCGCCTTGGATCTGGCCCACGACCCCGGTCGGATTGACCACGCGTCCGACCTCCTGGACGACGATGTAGCGCAGGACGCGCACGTTGCCGGTCGAGGGATCGACCTCCACCTCTGCCACGTGCAGGTGGTAGGTCGGCGTCGGGAAGACGGGGAAGAGGAGCCCGGTCGCGCACGTCGGAGCGTAGGCGGGCATCGGCGTGGAGTAGGACCCGGCTCCCGTGATCGGACCGCCGTGCGCAGCGGCGAGCTTCGCGACCTCCGCCAGCTGCAGGCGACGGGAGGGAGCTCCGCGCACCTGCACGCTGCCGGCGGCGAGCTCGAGATCGGCCGGCGAGATCTCGAGGTGGTCCGCGGCGACCGCAAGGGCGCGCTCGCGCACCCGTTCGGCAGCCGCCTTCACCGCCATCCCCACGACCCGGGTGGTGCGGCTGCCCTGTGAGCCGGCGTCGTACCCCGAGACGTCGGTGTCGGGCATGGAGATCACGACGTCGAGAGCGTCGACTCCGAGCTCCTCGGCGGCGATCTGGCGGAGCCCCATCGTGACCGCACCCGATCCGTTGTCGGTCGCCGCGGTGACGAGGCCCACGGTCCCGTCCTCGTTCAGTTTCACCACCGCGCTGCCGGCGAGCGGGTTCGTGAGCCAGACGCACGCCGCCATGCCGACCCCTCGGTACGGCCCCTTGCCGAGGCTGGAGAACGGAGCCAGCTCTTCGGCACGGTCGAAGCACTCCCTCAGGATGTCCGCGTCGGCGAGGGTCTGGCCGTTCAGCATCTTCTCGCCGCTTCGACGCAGATGGCGAAGGCGCAGCTCGCGTCGGTCGAGGCCGAGCTCCCGGGCGATGTGGTCGAGATGACGTTCGACGGCGAAGACGAGGTAGGTCCCGCTCACGCCTCGGAACGCGCCGGTCGGCGAGCTGTTCGTGTAGACGGCACGGCACCGCACGCGTGCCTGCCCGACGCGGTAGATGGACCCGACCGCGAACATCGGCATGCTCGCGAGGTACGGGGCGTCGATCGCATAGGCGCCCGAGTCGAAGACGACGTCGAAGTCGCACGCGAGCAGCTCCCCGCTCTCCGACAGCGCGGAGCGGATCGTGACGACGGCGTTCTCCCTGCACTGCGCCGTCATCAGGTCCTCCGAACGCCCGTTCTCCATCCGGACGGGGCGGCCGACGGCACGGGCGAGGAGCGCCGCGTACGGCTCGAGCGAGACGTCGAGCTTCGCGCCGAACCCGCCGCCGATGTGGTGGCCGACGACCCGGACCTCCGAGGGACGGACACCGAGGGCGCTCGCGACGCGGTCGCGCACGTTGAAGGGGAACTGGTGCGCGACGTGCAGCGTGAAACGGCCGGCGCCGTACTCGGCCACCGCGACGTGCGGCTCGAGAGACGCCTGGTACTGGCGGTCCGCGCGGTAGGTGTCCTCGACCACGTGCGCGGCGGAGGAGAACGCCTGGTCGACGCCACCGGTGTCGGAGAACAGCTCGCAGACGACGTTGCGCTCACGGGGCCACTGCGCACCGGACAGGCTGGCATAGGAGGCCCAGTCGGGATGGACGAGGGGAGCGTCCGGGGCGAGCGCCGAGGCGAGGTCGGCCACGGCCGGGGTCTCGGCCAGCTCCACCCGGAGAAGCCCGAGTGACTCCTCGAGCGCCTCTACCGTCTCGGCAGCGACCGCCGCGACCGGCTCGCCCTCGTAGCGCACGAGCGGCCAGGCGAAGAGCGGCTGATCGCAGAGGGAGATCCCCGTGGGCCGGTTCTCGACGTCGGCGCCGGTCAGCACGGCGAGGACCCCGGGGACGCGCCGCGCCGCCTCGGCGTCGATCGACACGACGCGCGCGGAGGGGACGGGCGCTCGCCACAGCGCTCCGTGGCACATCCCGGGAAGCACGACGTCGACGCCGTAGTCGGCGACCCCGCGGACCTTCGCCTCGCCGTCGCTCCGGGCCACGCTGCGACCAACCGCCACGGTCACCGCCGGGCTCCCACGGCCTGTGCGACGGCGTCCACGACGTGCGCGTACCCCGTGCAGCGGCAGATGTTGCCCACGATCGCACGCCGGACCTCGGCCTCGCTCGGCGCAGCACGCTCCGCGAGAAGCGCATGGAGGGTCATGAGCAAGCCCGGCGTGCAGAACCCGCACTGGACCGCGCCGCTGTCCACGAACGCCCGCTGCAGCGCAGTCAGCTCCCCGTCTGGAGGCGCGAGACCTTCGACGGTGGTGACCGAACGTCCTGCGCAGGCCGCTGCCGGGTAGATGCACGCGTCGATCGGTGCTCCGTCGAGCAGCACGGTGCACGCGCCGCACTCGCCCTCGCTGCAACCGTTCTTGGCGCCGCGCAGCCCGAGCCGATCGCGCAGCAGCGCGAGCAGCGTCTCGTGCGGGCGCACCTCGACGCCGCGTACGACCCCGTTCACAGTGACCTCGATCTCCACGGCACACCTACCCTTCAGGAACGCCGACGCCCGCGCGTGCGCGGCAGATCTCGATCGCCCGGGCGAGCAGCCCCGGGAGCACCGCTCGCCGGTACGCCTCCGACGAGCGGAGGTCGCCGATGGGTGACACCGCGTGCATGAGGGCATCGATCCCGTCGCGCAGTGACGGGCTCGTGGCGTCCTGCCACCCGGGCAGTGCAGCGTCGAGCCCGACCAGGGCCTGCTCGACGGAGCGCACGCGCAGCGGCGTCGGCGCGGCCGAGCACAGCGCCACACGAGCAGCGGCAATGGCACCTCGCGCGTCGAAGCTCAGACGTGCCGCGAGCCCGACGACGGCGACCACCATGGCGCCGCGCCGGCCGACCTTCAGGTACACCTCGGCTTGTCTGGACCCGAGTGGCTCGACTTCCACCGCCGTGAGGAGCTCCTCGGGGCGCCGGTCCACGCGACGACGCCCGAGGAAGAACTCCTCCAAGGGGACCCGCCTGATACCAGCGCGACTCTGCAGCTCGACCGTCGCGTCGGCGACGAGGAGCGGCGGCGCGCTGTCCGCCGCCGGCGACCCGTTGCACAAATTCCCACCGAGCGTGCCGACGCTCTGGGTCTGCCATCCGCCGACCGTCGCCGCGGCGTCGGCGAGCGCAGGATTCGACGTGCGGAGCGCCGCATCCTCCGCGAGGCGACGATGGGTGACGAGCGCGCCGATGCGCACGACGCCGTCGCGTCCCACCCCGGCCAGCTCCTCGATCCCCTCGATGTGGACGAACGCGGCAGGACCGAGCTCGTGGCGCGCGTACTGCATCATCACGTCGGTACCGCCGGCGAGCACGCACCCGTCGGCACCGAGCTCTGCGAGCCAGGTGACCGCCTCCTCGGTGCTGCAGGCAGATCGGAACTCCGCGACCGGCGCCATCATCGGAGCAGTGTAACCGTCGATGGTACGTTGTGGACGAAGCGTCCAAAACAGCCGGGCGCTGGCACGCAAAGCGGCATCGGGAGGCCTACGTGTGGGAACTGTGCGAGGACGACCTCCGTCCGGTCTCGGTGGGGGCTGCGGTCCTCGGTTCCGGCGGAGGCGGGAACCCCTACATCGGTCACCTGCGCGTGCGGGAATGCCTGCGGGCGGGAAGAGCGGTCGAGGTGATCCTCCCCGAGGAGCTCGACGACGACGCGCTGGTCGCGGTGTGCGGCGCCATGGGCTCGCCGGTCGTCAGCTACGAGAAGCTGCCGGGCGGCGACGAGGAGCCGGCCGCGCTGCGCCAGCTGGAGCGTCAGCTCGGCCGGACGGTCGACGCCGTGGCGCCCTTCGAGATGGGCGGCGGGAACTCGATGGCGGCGATGGTGGTGGCTGCCTCGGCCGGGGTGCCCCTGATCGACGGCGACGGGATGGGGCGGGCGTTCCCCGAGCTGCAGATGACCTCCTATCTCATCTACGGCGCGGCGAGCGCACCATCCGCCCTGGCCGACGAGCGGGGAAACGTCCTGGTCCTGAGCGAGGTCGTGGACGCCGGCTGGCTCGAGCGCATCGCGCGTGCCGCCACCGTGGCGATGGGCGGGCACGCCGGCGTCGCGACCACGCCGATGCGCGGAGAGCTCTGCAAGAGAGTGATCATCCCCGGGACGCTGAGCCTCGCCCGAGCGATCGGCGATGCGATCCTCGCCGCCGATCGAAGCGGGGTCGAGCCGAGCGACGCGGTCCTCGCCGTCACCGGAGGGCGCCGGCACCTGCGAGGGAAGGTGGTCGACGTCGAGCGCCGGAACACCAAGGGGTTCGCCCGCGGCTCGCTCGTCTTGGAGGGCAGCGACACCGACAGCGGGAGGACCGTCCGGATCGACTTCCAGAACGAGAACCTGGTCCTCTACGAGGACGGGCGGCCGGTGGCCACCGTGCCGGACCTCATCACCCTCTTGACCGCCGAGCGAGGCGACCCCCTCACGACCGAGGTGGTGAGCTACGGGGTGCGGGCGGACGTGCTCATCCTCCCGTGCCACCGGCTGCTGCGAACGCCGCGCGCGCTGGAGGTCGTCGGGCCGAGGGCGTTCGGCCTCGACTTCGACGCCGTGCTCCTCGAGGACGGCGCGCGTCCCGGCGCTGGCGCCGTCCGCTGAGCGACCTCGGAGGATCGCGCCACGGGCGTTGGGCCGACCGGCGCTCACGACGCGGCCGGTCCAGGGTCGTACTTCGGAAAGTGCCGCGCGACGAGGCGGACGTCGTTGTTCTCGTGCAGCACGCAGACCTTGCCGTCGCGCACGCAGATCACGTCGACGCCGTGGTTGGCCCACGGCTCTCCGGTGGCGGTCGTCGCCGTCTCGTGCCACAGCACCGCAGCCCATTCGCCGTCCACGATCTCGTGCTCGACGTGGAACGAGACGTCGCGCAACAGCTGCCGTGCGAACGCGAAGTAGCGACGAGCCTCGTCGACCCCCTCCAGGTCTGCGTGGGCGAGGAATCGCACGGCGACCCGGTCGTCCATCGTGGCGAGCATCCCCTCGCTGTCGCCGGCCAAGAACGCCGCGTACAGACGGTCGACGACCTCCCTGGTGCCGGTCCCCCCTTCCCTGGTGCCGGTCCCCTCTTTCGCCGTCATCGCGGAGCGCGCGAGAGCAGAGGCGAGACTGTGCGCGCGGTGAGCCGAACGGTCTCGGACAGGCGAGCGCCGTCCACTGGCAAGAGGGCCACCGAATCGGCACCGGCCTCGTAGAGCTGCCTGAGGCGGGCTGCGCACTGTGCGGGCGTTCCGCAGACGGCCAGCCGGTCCAGCCACTCGTCGGGCATCTCTTCCACGAGCGCATCGGCTCCTCCGCGCCCTGAGATCTCGGCGACCGTGGCCGCGACACCCTCGGTGCGCGTGAGGTCGTTGGCCCCGTCCGCGGCGAGGTAGAAGGCGAGGGGCCGGCGGACCGCCTGCCGCGCCCGATCCCCGTCGGGGTCGACCGCGTAGAGGCTGAACACCGTGACCCGCTGGCCGGACGTCCCTCCGTCTCGGCGGGCCGCTCCCTCCTCGATCCGGCGGCGCGCCCAGCGCACGTAGTCGGCGCCGGCGCACACCGAGAGGATCGAGCCGTCCGCGATCTCCCCGGAGAGCTGCAGCATCCTTCGGCCGAGCACCCCCAGGTGGATCGGGACGGCTCCTGGCGGGTGGGCGAGCTCGACGCCGTCGAAGGAGAAGTACTCGCCGCTGCGCTCGAGGCGCTCGCCGCCGAGCAGCTCCCGCAGGGACGTCACGCACTCGCTCACCGCGCTCAGCGGCGATGCGGGCATGCGACCGACCTGGCGGAGCCATGCCGGCACGCCGAGCCCGACTCCGACGGTCAGCCGTCGCGGGAAGGCGCGCGCGAGCGTGGCGACCTCCATTGCGAGCAGCGCCGGGTGGCGCAGCATCGCCGAGACGACGCCGAGCCCGACGCGG
>JAJYXS010000151.1 GCA_021801615.1 Actinomycetes bacterium | reverse complement strand
GCCGCCTGGCGCGCCGCCGCTTGGCGCGCCGCCGCCTGGCGTGCCGCCGCCGCTGCCGCTCTCGGCGGGCACGGGGGCATGGCAGGGCGACCGGCCGCGCCAGAGGCCGTCGCAGGGTTGCTGGCGGCGCTCGGCCGACGACCGGCTTCTCGGCGGCGTGGCCGGAGGGATCTCGCGGCGCTTCGGGATCGACGCGAGCCTGGTCCGGATCGCGTTCGCCCTCGGGACGGTCTTCGGGGGCTTCGGCGCGGCCGTCTACCTCGGCGCGTGGCTGCTCATGCCGCTCGAGGGGCACGACGAGTGCATCGGCACCCGGGTGGCCCGGGACCGCCACGGGATCGTCACGTCGCTCGCCTTCGTCCCCGCGCTGGTGATCGTGCTGGTCATCGGTGCCGTGCTGCATGCCGGCGTCGTGACGTCTGCGGCCTGGCCGCTGTTCCTGTGCGTCGTCGGGGCGGTGCTCTTGTGGCGCAACGTCGACCCTGACGAGCGTGAGTGGCTGAGGCATGCCGCCTCTCCGGTCGTGCGGCTGGGCGCGGGCACCCGGACGACGCGCCGGCTCTTCGCCGCGCGCATCGCGCTGGGTGCGGGCCTGGTCCTCGGCGGGGTCGCGCTGATGACGTTCCACCACGTCCAGGTCAACGTCGCGCGGATCTTCTTCGGCGTGGTGCTCCTCCTCGCCGGCGTCGTGGTGCTCTTCGGCCCGTGGTGGCTCCACCTCGCCCGGGACCTCATCGCCGAGCGCCAGGCGCGCGTGCGGGCGGAGGAGCGTGCGGACATGGCCGCCAGGGTGCACGACTCCGTGCTCCAGACGCTCGCGCTCATCCAGCGCGCGGCGGGCGACCCCCATCGCGTGGTGCAGCTCGCGCGCGGGCAGGAGCGTGAGCTGCGAGCGTGGCTCTTCGAGGGAGACCTCCCGGGGGCCGTCGGCGCGCAGGTGACGGGGCTGGCCGCGGGGGTGCGCGCCATCGGCGCGGAGGTCGAGGCTGCGCATGGGGTGGTCGTGGACGTCGTCGTGGTCGGGGACTGCCCTCTCGACGGCCGGCTGCGCGCGCTCCTCGACGCTGCGGCGGAGGCGACGGTGAACGCGGCCAAGTGGTCCGGCGCGGGTCTGGTCTCGCTGTTCGCAGAGGTGGAGGAGGAGAGGGTCTCGATCTTCGTGCGGGACCGCGGGAAGGGGTTCGACGTCGACGGGGTCGGACCGGACCGGCGCGGCATCGCGCAGTCGATCCGCGCGCGGATGCTCCGGCACGGCGGGAGCGCCCTCGTCCGGAGCGCGCCGGGCAAGGGGACCGAGGTCGTGCTCATCTCGCCGCGGGGCGGCTCGCGTTGACGGCGTCCGCGGGGCGGTCAGAGGACCCCGGCCCGCGTCCGCGCGTCTTCCTGGTCGACGACCACCACCTCTTCCGCGCCGGCGTCCGTGCCGAGCTGGGGGACGCGGTCGAGGTCGTGGGCGATGCCGACGAGGTGCCGGCGGCGGTCGAGATGATCGTCGAGCGCCGGCCCGATGTCGTCCTCCTCGACGTCCACCTTCCCGGCGGGGGCGGGCACGTGGTCATCGAGCAGGTGCGCCGGCGCGCGCCGGAGGTCCGGTTCCTGGCGCTGAGCGTGTCGGACGCGCCCGAGGACGTGATCTCGGTCATCCGCGCCGGTGCGCGCGGGTACGTGACCAAGACGATCTCGGGCGCCGAGCTGGTCGACGCGATCCGACGCGTGGCCGCGGGCGACGCGGTCTTCTCGCCGAGGCTCGCAGGGTTCGTCCTCGACGCGTTTGCCGCGATGCCGGCCGGCGCTCCGGCGGTCTCGGTCGATCCCGAGCTCGACCAGCTCTCGTCACGTGAGCGGGAGGTGCTGCGGCTGATCGCCCGCGGCTACACCTACAAGGAGGTCTCCCGTGAGCTCTCCATCGCCGTGAAGACCGTCGAGACCCACGTCTCGGCCGTGCTGCGCAAGCTCCAGCTTTCCACCCGCCATCAGCTCACCTTCTGGGCAGCGGAGCGCCGGCTCGTCTAGCGGAGGCCAGGACGACCCCGACGCCCTCGCAGACCGCCGGGTCAGCGGGCCGGGTCAGCCGGCCGCCAGGTGCTCTTCGAAGAAGGCGACGATGCGACGGCGAGCGTCCTGCGCAGCGTCGTCGACGTAGCCCGCGGCGCCCATGCGCTCCATCAGCCGCCACATCGAGTTGGCGTGGCGGTTCATGAAGCCGTGCGCCGCGCCGGGGTACTCCTTCACGTCGTGGGGCACGCCCGCCTTCTCGAGTGCCCGCTCGAGCCGGGCGGCGGCTCCGCGCAGCTGCCTGTCCCGTGCGCCGTAGCTCGCGACGACCGGGCATGCGCCCTGCACCGCCTCGTCGAGGTTCGCGGGGAGGTTGCCGTAATTGTCGGCGGAGACCGCGAAGCCGTGGCCGCGCGCGAGCAGGAGCGCGAACCCGCCGGTCATGCAGAAGCCCACGACGCCGACCCTCCCGGTGCACCTCGGCTCGCCCTCGAGCCAGCGCCGGACCGCGTCCACGTCGTCGAAACTCCTGCCGCGTCGGGCGCGCAGGTCCTTGAAGACCGTCCAGATGCACATGGCCTTGCTCGACCAGGACAACAGGTCGGGCGCCACCGAGAGGAACCCCGCGCTGGCGAGCCAGTCCGCCTGGCCCCGGAGGTCGTCGGTCATCCCGAAGACGTCGTGGAGCACGACCACGCCAGGCCAGGGGCCATCGCCCTCCGGCTGCGCGACGTATGCCGGGACGTCCCCGCGAGACCCCGGGATGCTGACCTCGCTCATGCGACCACCACCTCCACGGTCCTGTTGGCGAGGATTCTTTCAGCCGGGGTTGGTGACGGGCCAGGGCGGCGTCGGCTGGGCGACCGCCGTGCGGTACCGTGCAGGTGTGGCAGTGAGCCCGCAACCCGAGCCTGCCGGGGTGCCGCGAACGGGGCGCATCTCGGAGCCGAAGCAGCCGATCACGGTCCTCTTCGACCGTGTGATGGTCCAGGTCACGCCGGTCGACGGGGAGCGCCGCTCGCGCGCGGGGATCCTGATCCCGGCGACCGCGCAGGTCTCCCGCCGTCTCACCTGGGCCGAGGCCGTCGCGGTCGGTCCCAACGTGCGCGCGGTGAAGCCCGGCGACAAGGTGCTGTTCAACCCGGAGGACCGCTACGAGGTGGAGGTGCAGGGCGAGGAGTACGTCATCCTGCGCGAGCGCGACGTGCACGCCGTCGCGTCCGAGCGCCTCGACGGGAGCACCGGCCTCTACCTGTGACCGCTCCCGGCGTGCCGCTGGGCGATCTCGACGAGGAGCTGGCGGAGCTCGTCGCCTTCGACTCGAGGGGGCTCGTCACCGCCGTTGTCCAGGACGCGGTGTCCAAGGACGTGCTCATGGTCGCGCACATGGACCGCGAGGCGCTCCGACGGACGATCGCGTCCGGGCGCTCGTGGTTCTTCAGCCGCAGCCGCCAGGAGCTGTGGTGCAAGGGCGAGACGTCGGGCGACCGCCAGTACGTGCGCGAGGTGCGCGTCGACTGCGACGGCGACGCGGTGCTCCTCCTCGTCGACCAGCACGGCGACGGCGCCTGCCACACCAAGGAGTGGTCCTGCTTCTTCCGCGTCCTCGCGCGCGGTCCCGGGGTGGCGGCGGCGCGCAAGGCCCCCGAGGTCACCGGGAGTTGACGCCCCCCGCGGGCGCGGACCACGCTGCAACGCTCCCGGTCCACCCGGGAGCCGAGCAGTTCGCGTCGCTCGCCGCGTCGGGGCGGCGGATCGTGCCCGTGTGGACCGCCGTCGTCGGCGACCGGCTGACGCCGGTGGGAGCCTTCTCGGCGATCGTGGGCGACCAGCCGGGGTTCCTCCTCGAGTCCGTCGAAGGCGGGGAGCGGTGGGGGCGCTACTCGTTTGTCGGGCGCCGGCCGCTGGCGACGCTCACGGCCCGTGGCCGCGACGTCCTCTCAGAGGGCCAGCTGGACGTGCGACCGGGTACGTCGCCTGGGATCCTCTCGGCGCTCGAGCGGCTCCTCGCCGAGTGCAACGCGCCGGTCCTGGCGGACCTCCCGCCGCTCCAGTCGGGCGTGGTGGGCTACCTCGCCTACGACGTCGTGCGCGAGATCGAGCGGCTCCCGGACCCTCCCCGCGACGACCTGGGCCATCCCGACGCGGCTCTCGCGGTGATCGGGCAGCTCGCCGCCTTCGACCACTGGCTCCAGCGGGTCGTGCTGATCGACAACGTCCTGGTCGACCCGGCATGGCCTCCCTCCGCCGCGGCCGCCGCCTACCGCGCCGCTGCGGCGAGGGTCGCCGAGCTCGCCTCGGACTGCTTCGCGCCGGCGGCCTCGGGACCCGTCGCGGTCCCGGAGCGGCCGGCACCCGCCGCAGCGCGCCGGACGATGACGGCCGGCGAGTACCAGGACGCGGTGGCGGTCGCCAAGGAGCACATCTGGGCGGGGGACGTCTTCCAGGTGGTGCTCTCCCAGCGCTTCGACGTCGACCTGCGAGTGGACCCCTTCGACGTCTACCGGGCGCTCAGGCTCCTCAATCCGAGCCCGTACCTGTACTTCTTGCGCTTCAAGGAGGTCACCGTCGTCGGCTCCTCTCCCGAGCCGATGGTGCGGCTGCGCGACCGCGTGGTCACCTCGCGCCCGATCGCCGGCTCGCGCCCGCGCGGGGCCGGGGACGCAGAGGACCGCCTCTTTGCCGCCCAGCTCGTCGAGGACCCCAAGGAGCTCGCGGAGCACGTGATGCTGGTCGATCTTGCCCGCAACGACGTGGGGCGCGTCGCCGAGTACGGCACCGAGCACGTGGACGAGCTCATGACCGTCGAGCGCTACAGCCACATCATGCACCTCACCTCCCAGGTGTCCGGCCGCCTGCGCGAGGACCTCGGGCCGGTCGACGTGCTGCGGGCGACCTTCCCCGCGGGCACGCTGTCGGGCGCGCCGAAGGTGCGCGCGATGGAGATCATCGACGAGCTCGAGCCGACCAAGCGAGGTGTGTACGGCGGCGTGGTCGGCTACCTCGACTTCTCGGGCAACCTCGACACCGCGATCGCCATCCGGACGTTGGTCGTCGGTCCCGGCGGCCGCGCGTCCGTGCAGGCGGGGGCCGGGATCGTGGCCGACAGCGAGCCGTCGGCGGAAGACGAGGAGTGCGGGCACAAGGCCGCAGCGGTGCTCGCGGCGCTGACGGCGGCCGAGCAGCTGGCGGGAGCGCCGCCGGAGGCGGACCGTCCCGACGCGGACCGCCCCGACGCCGTCGTCGGTGTGCGGCCATGAGCGGCCCGGCCACGCTCGCCGGCCTGGCCGAGGACTACCGCGCGCTGCGTGAAGGGACCGGCGCCCACCGACTGGCGCACGACGTGGTCGCCGTCACCGGTCCCGACGCGACGTCCTACCTCCAGGGCCAGCTCAGCCAGGACGTGGCGCCGATCGAGGTCGGCGGCTCCTCACCGGCGCTCCTCTTGTGGCCCGACGGCAAGCTCGCGGCCCTCCTGCGGGTCACGAGGACCGCAATGGACGCATACGCGCTCGACACCGACGCGGGGTTCGGCGAGGTGGTGGCCGTGAGGCTCGCGAAGTTCAAGCTGCGGACCAAGGTCGACATCGGCCCGCTCGAGTGGCCGTGCGTCGCCCTGCGCGGGGCGGCCGTGCGAGCGGCGGGCGTGCGCGCCGCGCCGCCCTTCGAGCTGGCGGTGGACTGGAACGGCGCGCACGGGGTCGACCTCCTCGGACCGGGGGCGGACGGTGCCGTCCCCGAGGGGGCGCGCTGGTGCGGGGAAGAGGCGTGGGAGGCACTCCGCGTCGAGGCCGGCATCCCCAAGATGGGCGCCGAGCTCGACGAGCGCACGATCGCGGCGGAGGCGCACCTCGTCGAGCGCACGGTCAGCTTCACGAAGGGCTGCTACACGGGCCAGGAGCTCGTCGCGCGACTCGACGCGCGCGGGAGCAGGGTCGCGCGACGGCTGTGCGGCCTCGTCGTCGAGGGCGCCGGCGCCGAGGACGCCGTGCGGCTCGCGGGGTCGTCGCTCTGGGCCCCCGGCCGCGAGAAGCCCGTCGGGAGGGTGACCTCGGCCGCGTGGTGTCCCGGGCTCGGGGCAAGGGGCGCGGGGGGCGCGCTCGGCGCGCTGTGCTACCTCCACCGCTCGGTCGAGGTGCCCGCCGAGATCGAGTGGGGGAGCGAGGAGCCAGGAGAGCGCCGCCCGGCCGAGGCGCGTTCGCTGCCGCTCGTGGCGTAGCCGTGGGGTAGCCGGGGGGTAGCCGTGGGGTAGCCGGGGGGTAGCCGGGCGCAGGCTGGCCCAGGCGGGAAAGCCCTCAGCACGGGCCAGGCGGGCCACCGGATGTGCCGCACTACGCTGGCCCCGCGATGAGCACCTACCTGGCCGAGATCGTGGCGTCGCACCGGCGGCGCGCGGCTGCGGACGGGCGGGACCTTGAGGAGCTCGCGGCCCGTGCGCTCGCGTGCCCTGCGACCAGGCCGTTCAGCGCGGCGCTCCGGGGTGCCGGGCGCGGCCCGGGAGCGGCGCCGGCGCACGAGCTCTCGGTGATCGCCGAGGTGAAGCGCCGCTCCCCCTCGCGAGGGCCGCTCGCGCCGGACCTCGATGCAGCCTCGGTCGGACGCGCCTACGCGGCCGGGGGCGCGACGTGCCTCTCGGTCCTCACCGACGCGGACTTCTTCGGGGGGAGCGCCGCCGACCTCGCGGCGGCGCGGGACGCGTCGGGGCTGCCCGTGCTGCGCAAGGACTTCACCGTGTGCGAGGCGGACGTCTGCGACGCCCGGCTCATGGGGGCCGACGCGGTGCTCCTGATCGTGGCCGCGCTCTCGCACGAGGAGCTGGGCGCCCTCCACGGGCTCGCGACCCGTCTCGGGCTCGACGCGCTGGTGGAGGTGCACGACGAAGAGGAGCTCGATCGGGCGCTCGATGCCGGCGCGCGGCTCGTCGGGGTCAACCAGCGGGATCTTGCGAGCTTCGCCGTCGACTCCGAGAGGGCGGCGCGCCTCGCTTCCCGGATCCCTCCCGAGGTGGTCGCGGTCGCCGAGTCGGGCATCCGAGGCGCCGACGACGCTCGGCGGATGGCGAGAGCCGGCTACGACGCGGTCCTTGTCGGCGAGACGGTCGTGACCGCGTCGGACCGCGAGGCTGCGGTCCGGGCGCTCTGCGGCTATCGGGTGTCGGCACGCGCCGCTCGCGAGCATGCCGAGCGCTGAGGCGATGCACGGCGACCTCCTCGTCAAGCTCTGCGGCGTCACCAGCGAAGCGGACGCGCTGCTCGCCGTCGGCCTCGGCTACGACGCGGTCGGGTTCATCCTGGCCCCGTCCCCGCGCCAGGTCGCCGCATCGGTCGCGGGGGACATCGTGAAGCGGCTGCCGCGCGACGTCCTCACGGTGGGGGTGTTCCGCGACGAGGCGCCGGCGCGCGTCGTCGAGATCGCCAACACCGTCGGGTTCGGCGCGGTCCAGCTCCACGGCCACGAGACCGCAGCGGACTGCCGGTGGATCCGCGAGCGCGTGGCGTGCACCATCAAGGGGTTCAGCGCGGGCGACCGCGCGATCGGACGGTTCGCGGAGTTCGGCGCGGATTACCTGCTCGTCGACGGGCAGAGCCCGGGGTCCGGGCAGGTCTTCGACTGGCGCCTCGCCGAGGGCGTGGTCGACCCCCAGCGGATGTTCGTGTCGGGCGGGCTCACCCCCGACAACGTCGCCGACGCGATCGCGGCGCTGCGCCCGCGCGGCGTCGACGTGGCGAGCGGGGTGGAGGCGGCGCCAGGCAGGAAGGACCCCGAGAAGCTCCGCGCCTTCGTGCGCGCGGCGCGCGCGGCCTCGGCGCGCGCGGCAGCGACGCGCGCCGTCGCGAGCAAAGGCGCCCTGCCCCGCACCGACGCGCCGGGTGCCACCACCCCCGGTGCCGACGAACTGGCGCCCTCCCCCGCCCCCTACGACTGGATGGAGCGGTGAGCGCGGCCTGGCGCGCTGCGATGGGACCTCCCGACGCCCGGGGGTGGTTTGGGGACTTCGGCGGGCGGTTCGTCCCCGAGGCGCTCGTCCCGGCCTGCATCGAGCTCGAGGAGGCGTTCGACGCCGCGTGGGCGGACCCGGGCTTCCACGCGGAGCTCGACGCGCTCCTCTGTGACTACGGGGGTCGGCCCACCCCGCTCACCGAGTGCCTGCGGCTCTCCGGCGAGCTCGGCGTGCGGGTGCTCTTGAAGCGCGAGGACCTCGTGCACGCGGGGTCCCACAAGCTCAACAACGTCGTCGGCCAAGCGCTGCTCACCCGGCGCATGGGCAAGCGCCGCCTCGTCGCGGAGACCGGCGCCGGCCAGCACGGGGTCGCGACCGCGACCGCGGCCGCGCTCTTCGGGCTCGAGTGCACCGTCTACATGGGCGAGCTCGACGTCGCGCGCCAGGCGCTCAACGTGTTCCGCATGGAGCTCCTCGGCGCCGAGGTGCGGCCGGTCACCTCGGGGAGCAGGACGCTCAAGGACGCGGTGAACGAGGCGCTGCGGGACTGGGTCGCCACGGTCGACCACACGCACTACTGCCTCGGCTCGGTGATGGGTCCCCACCCGTTCCCCTACATGGTCCGCGAGCTCCAGCGCGTCGTGGGCGTCGAAGCGCGCGAGCAGTGCCGGGCGCTCCTCGGGGGCGATCCCGACGTGGTCGTCGCCTGCGTGGGCGGGGGCTCCAACGCCGCGGGCACGTTCGCCGGCTTCGCGGACACCTCCGCCCGGCTTGTCGGGGTCGAGGCGGCGGGCGGCGCCGCGGCGAGCGACGGCATCCCCGGCGTGCTCCACGGCATGCGCTCGCTGCTCCTCCAGGACGAAGCCGGCCAGATCCTCGAGGCCGAGTCCATCTCCGCCGGTCTCGACTACCCGGGCATCGGCCCGGAGCACGCGTCGCTGGCAGCCTCGGGACGGGCGCACTACGAGAAGGCGACGGACGCCGAGGTGCTCGACGCCTTCCGGCTGCTCGCCCGGACCGAGGGGATCCTGCCCGCCCTCGAGCCCGCGCACGCACTCGCGTGGGTGGTCCGGGAGGCCGGACGGTCGGTCCCTTCGGGGTCCACCGTCCTCGTGACCCTCTCGGGGCGCGGCGACAAGGACGTCGCCCAGGTGCGCGAGCTGCTCGCCGAGAACCGGGAGGCGCGGTGATCGCGCTCGAGCCCTGGCTCCGCGCGAGACGGAGCGCGGGGCGCAAGCTGCTCGTCGCGTACGTCATGGGCGGGATGTGCGAGGACTGGGTGGAGTCCGTCCAGGCGATCGCGGCCGCGGGCGCCGACGCGGTCGAGATCGGCATCCCCTTCTCGGACCCGATGATGGATGGGCCGGTCATCCAGCAAGCCGGGGTCCACGCGCTGGACCGCGGCGCCACCCCCGCACAGGTGATCGACGACGTGGCGGCCGCCAAGCTCGAAGTGCCCGTCGCGGTGATGACCTACTACAACATCGTCTTTCGGGCCGGGCATCGCCGGATGGCCAAGTCGCTCCGTGCGGCCGGCATCGGCGCAGCGATCGTCCCGGACCTCCCCCTCGAAGAGCTCGGCCAGTGGGCGGAGGCGGCCGACGCCGCGGAGGTCGCCACGGTGCTCCTGGTCGCCCCCTCCACCCCTCCCGCGCGCGTCCGGCGCATCTGTGCCCGCTCACGCGGGTTCGTCTACGCGGTGGCGAGGATGGGGGTGACGGGCGAGCGCGAGACGCTCGGCCACGAGACGACCGATGTGGTGCGCCGGGTGCAGGAGGTGACCGACGCACCGGTGTGCGTCGGCGTCGGGGTGTCCACGCCCGCGCAGGCGCGTGCCGCGTGCGAGGTCGCAGACGGCGTCATCGTCGGATCCGCCCTCGTCCGCAGGCTTCTCGAGGGCGGCGGACCGGACGCGGCCGCCGAGTTCGTCGGGGAGCTTCGCGAGGCCCTCGACGTGGGTTGAGACGTGGGCTGAGCCGCGCGCGTGCGCGGTCCCGCCCCGCCCCGCCCCACCCCGCACCTGCAATCGGCGCGCCTAGGATCGCGACGTGCTCGCACCTGGGACCCCGGCGCCGGACTTCACGCTCTTGGACCAGCACGGCACCGAGGTGAGCCTCGCGGACCAGCGCGGCCACTGGGTGGTGCTGTGGTGGTACCCGAAGGCGTCGACCCCCGGCTGAACGATCCAGGGACGGGGCCTGCGTGACAGGTCCGACGAGCTCCAAGCCGCCGACGTGGTCGTGCTCGGCGCCTCCTTCGACACCCCGGCGGAGAACCTGGCCTTCGCCGAGTCGGAGCGATTCGGTTTCCGGCTGCTCTCGGACACCGACCGCGCCGTGGGCGCCCGCTATGAGGTGCTGCGCCCGCCGGGCGACGAGCTCGCGGACTACGCGATGCGGATCGCCTACCTGATCGACCCCGAAGGGATCATCCAGAAGTCGTTCGAGGTGACCGACGTCGAGGGCTTCGCGGCCCAGGTCCTCTCGGACCTCGCCTCGCTCCGCTAGCCCACCGTGAGCCCCCGCGCGCCGCCGGCGCGCGGTCGGTACGCACGGTTGCGGCTGGCCGAGGTCGGATGGCATGCTCGCTGCAACGACGGAGGGAGCGCCGCGATGCCGGTGAAGAAGAGCAGGTGCCTGTGGTCGTGGATCGGCAGCGCAGCGCTGGTGGCCGGTCTTCCGGTGGCGGTGGCGACTGGCGCCGCAGGATCCCTTGCCCTGGCCCAGGCGCCCGCGGGCGCCGCGGCGGCCTGCGTGCGGGCGGGGACAACGGGCCTCACGGCGGCTAGGGTCGTGGCGTCGACATCGACGATGAGGGGCACAACGGTCGACGCGTCGGGCTGTGACGTCGGGATCTACGTCGGCCCCACAGCCAAGAACGTGGTGATCGAGAAGGTGACCGTGACCGGGGCGAACGACCACGGCATCTTCGTGCAGGACGCGACACACGTCACAGTGCTGACATCCACCGTCAGGGCCAACGGCGTCGCGCCGACACCGAAGATCAGCGAGAACAAGGCGATCGAGCTGGTCGGCACGACGGACGCGACCGTGCACCACGACACGGTGTCGGGCAACACGGCCGACGGGGGCATCGGCGTCGCCGACGACGGGCCTGCGCTCGACCCTGGAGCGCCCACGCCGAGCGCCACCGCCCCGCGGGCTGCCAAGACAGACGTCGTGTCGACAAACACCGTGACAGGCAACTACCACGGCTGCGGCGTCGTCTACGCCGCCTACGACCACGGCGCGGGCATCGTCGGCGGCTCCATCTCGGGCAACGTCATCTCTGGTGCGCCCGGGAAGTTCGGCCCCCACGGCCCGGTCGTCGGCGGAGTGGTGGTCGCCGCCGACACGCCCGGCGCCACGCTGAATGGCGTCAAGGTCTCGGGCAACACGATCACCGGCGCGGGCATCCCCGGGGTCGTCGTCCACGCCAACGCCCCCGGAGACACGGTGTCGGGCGTCGTGGTCAGCGCCAACACGCTCGAGGGCGACGACTGGCTGTCCGCCGACGGCCCGCCCATGCCTGCCGGCGTCGTCGTGGCCGCGTCCCCGATCCCACCGCCCGCGGGGCCGGTCCTCGGAGGGACGGTGGTGACCGGGAACAAGATCAGCGGGGAGTTCTACGGGATCTGGGTCGCCGGCGCCTCCTCGACCACCACCGCCCCGAACACGATCGCGACGGTGCCCGGCGGCCGGGCGGTGTACGCGGTCCCGGCCGCCGGGTCGGGGTACTGGCTCGCGGGCCAAGACGGCGGGGTGTTCACCTTCGGCTCCGCGGGCTACTACGGCTCGGCGGCCGGCAGAGCGCTCGGCTCGCCGGTCGTGGGTATGGCACCCACCCTCGACCAGGGCGGCTACTGGCTCGCTGAGGCGAACGGCGCGGTGAGCGGGTTCGGGGACGCCGCCAGCTACGGCTCGATGGCCGGCAAGTCGCTCGGCGCCCCGATCGTGGGCATCGCCGCGACCCCGGTCGGCCACGCAGCACCGCCTGCGACACCCACACCGGCGGGGAAGGGCTACTGGCTCGTGGGCCAAGACGGCGGGGTGTTCACCTTCGGCGACGCGGGCTTCTATGGCTCGCTCCCAGGGATGGGCGCCCACGTCTCTGACGTCGTCGGCATCGCTCCCACCCCAGACGGGCACGGCTACTGGCTCGTGGGGAAAGACGGCGGGGTCTTCAGCTTCGGCGACGCCGGCTTCTACGGCTCGCTCCCAGGGATGGGCGCCCACGTCTCTGACGTCGTGGGCATCCTGGCCACCCCCGACGGGCACGGCTATTGGCTCGTGGGCAAAGACG
>JAJYXS010000023.1 GCA_021801615.1 Actinomycetes bacterium | reverse complement strand
TCTGCGATGGCGCTAGCGCCAGACGATGTCGCGAGCATCGAGGAAGCGACGGCAATTCGCCTGGTGACGGCGTACCGCTCCGGCGACCCGGACGCCTTCGCCGAGATCGTCCGCACCTACTACCCTTCCCTGCTCGGCACCGCGCGCCGCAGGCTGCGCGACCCCGAGGACGCGAAGGACGCGGTCCAAGAGACCCTTCTCCGAGCCCTGCTCGCGCTGGACCGCTTCGGGCGCACCGGCGACTGGCGCCTCGGCGCGTGGCTGCACACGATCCTCGTCCACGTCTGCACGGACATCCCGGCGCGCCGCAAGCCCACCGACCCACTCACCGACCGGCTGCTCGAGAGCCACCCTGACGACAGCGAGGAACCTGCGTCCGACCACGTCGCGCTCGCGGCGGTCGAGCGGGCGATCGGCGAGCTGCCCGAGTCCCAGCGGCGCGCCTTCGAGCTGCGGCTGATGGACGGCCGTCCCTACGACGAGGTCGCCGGCATGCTCGGCATCACCGAGGTGAACGCCCGGGCGCGCGTGCGGCGCGCCCGGGCGAAGCTGCAGCGTGCGCTCGTCTCGACGAACGCGTTGAAGGGTGCGTGGATGTCCCTCCCGCTCCTCCTCACGGCTCCGGTCCGCGCCGCGCTGCGCCGCGTGCTGGCGGTTGCCGGGGACTCCGCGTGCGCATCGGGCTCGCAAGCGCTCGCCTCGGGTGCCGCCTCTGCCGGCACCTCCGCCGCCTCCGCGATCGCGGGGACGCCCGTCGAGACGGGGATCCAGCTCATCTCCCAGGTCTCCGCGACCCCCCTCGGCCAAGCCGTCGTCGCCTCGGCGACCAGCGTGCCGGCGAAGGGATCGGTCGTGCTCGGCCTCGTCGCGAGCCTGGCGACGGCGGGCGGCTTGGCAGCTCCCGCGGTCATCTCGGGCTCGACAGCGTCCCCGAGCTCGACGCCCCCCGCGCACGTCGCGGCCGCGACGGCCACGCCTGCAGCGGCCGTGCCGAAGCGACCGGCACCCTCGGCGACGTCCGAAGCCGCCGAGGCGACGACCCCGAGCCTCCCGAGGACGTTCACCTCCGGTGCCTTCCGCCGTACGCAGGCCAGCGCCTCTCAGTCCCGATCGTCCGCCCCCACCGCCTCCAGCAGCACCACGGTCGGCGTCTCGTCGGCCGACCCTCGAACGTCGGGCTCTGCAGCGTCCGGTTCGACGGCGTCGGGCTCTTCGTCGGGTTCCCTCACCTCCGGCTCTTCGGCGTCGGGATCCGCGGCGTCGGGCGCTCCAGCGTCGGGCTCCTCGGCGTCGGGCACTGCAACGACCGGTTCGAAGGCGTCGGGCTGGTCGGCGTCGGGCGCTGCAGCGTCGGGCTCCGTCGCTTCCGGCTCTTCGGCGTGGGGCGCTGCAGCGTCGGGCTCCGTCGCTTCCGGCTCTTCGGCGTGGGGCGCTCCGGCTTCCGGCACGACAGCGTCGGGCACGACATCGTCGGACACTTCGACGCCAAGCTCTTCTGCGTCCGGAACGACAGCGCCAGCCGCTGCTGCGTCCGGATCGACAGCGTCCGCCTCGGCTGCGTCCGCCTCGGCTGCGTCCGGCTCGACGGCGTCGGGAACGACGGCGTCGGGAACGACGGCGTCGGGAACGACGGCGTCGGGAACGACGGCGTCCGGCTCGACGGCGTCCGGCTCGACGGCGTCCGGATCGACGGCGTCCGGAACAACGGCGTCCGGAACAACGGCGTCGACCCCCACGAGCGCCCCGGCATGGTTCACCCTCGCCGCCTCCGCGACCCCTCAGCAAAGCGCGACAGCAAACGCATTCCCTGCTCAGAAGACCACACCGACGTCCTCGACGGGCTCGATCGCGCTCGCGGGCGTCACCACACCCTCCACTCCCGCGACGTCGACATCCACCCCTGGAGCGACCTCGTCCACGGTCGTGACCTTGACCACGGAGACGAGATCGTCTTCGTGCGCGACTTCGTCTGCGTCGTCGACGCCGACGCCGGCCCTCCCGGCGACAGCGACCGACACGACCCCGTCTGCGACGCTGGCGTCGGCCGACCGATCTCAGAGCTCCGCCCTCGTGCTCCCCCTCGCAGCGTGCACAGGCGTCACAGGGTTCCCAGGGGTCACCGTGCCGACGTCGGTCGCTCCCCTCACCTCCTCCGTACCGGGCGCCGCACTGAGCACGGGGTTCCTGGACATGACGACGATCGGCGGTTGCGCCGCTTTCCAAGGAACAGGGCTCGTGACGCCGACCCCCTCCACACCGGGCTCGACAGCCCCGGTCCGCGTCAACGTCGACGCGTGCGTCGCCGAGAAGGGCTCCGTCCTCGCAATGGACGTGACCGGCGCGACAGGCCAGGAGGTCCAGCTCGTCGGCCTGCTCGTCGCGCGACCATCCGCCACAGGCACGGGCAATGTCGTGGACCTCTTCCGCGGGAACGTGAGCGTGGCGACGCCCTTGGGCACCACCGCACCCGAGGGCGCCGGCACGCCTGCGGCCACCACCGGACAGGTCGGGACGATCCCGTGGGGTCTGTCCGGAGAGTTCGTCGCCGAAGCGCAGGTGCAGCAGAATGCCGGGACGGGCTCGCTCACCGTGCTCTTCGTCCGGCCCGGCGATCCAGCCACAGCGAACCCGACGACGACACCGGGCGGATCGACGGCGTCGGCCACCAGCTCCGGCACGACCTCGCCCGCAAGCGGCACGACCCCAGGCGCTCCAAGGGCGGCGGCGAGCACGCAGACGGTCTCACCGAGCGCGAACAGGGTCGTCGAGCGCCTTGCGGTGCCGACGACGGCCTCAGCGCAGGGCGGAGGCCTGTCGACCCGCCTCGAGCCGAGCCACCCAGCGTCCGGCCACCTTTCCGCGTCGTGGGGACGGAGGGAAGGGGAACGCTCGAAAGGTCGAGGGTGGTCCCCTACGGCCCGAGGTCGTCCGTCGACGAGAGGTGTCCGGCAACGACGCCCCTCGGCCGGGTGGCATCTCTCCGCGCGCTGGTGATCGAGAGAATCTTCACGCCTGGGCCCGAGCGCTGAGTGCCTGCCGCGGCCTCGTGCCGAGCGAGCCGGGTGACGCCGTTCGCCGGCTCTCGAGCGGCAGGTCAGCCGTGGAGCAGCCAGGTTGTCCGCAGCACGTCGTTCTCCCGGTGAACACCGCCGAAGAGGACCGCGCTCGAGGTGGCGGTGTCGTAGGCCATCGAGGCGCCGTAGCGTGCAGGAGGACTGCTCGGAAGAAGGAGCTTCGACCAGCTCCCATCCCAGGTCCACGTTGTGCCCAAGGCCGCGTGCGTCCCGAAGCCGCCGAAGAGGACGAGAGACGCTCGGGCGGCGTCGTACACCATCGACGCCTGCTCGCGCGCCGGAGGGGCCACGTGCGTGACCACCCGCGTCCACCTGCTCCCGTCGAAGCTCCACGTTGTGCTCAACGGGGAGCTCTTCGTGTACAAGCCGCCGAACAGCACGAGCGATCCGGTCGCGGCGTCGTAGCACATCGCGGCGCCCGACCGAGGCCGCGGACCGACCGCGGCTCCCTCCCGGGACCAGCGCGCGCCGTTCCAGCTCCAGGTTGTGCCGAGCGCGAGCCCCGTCGGCCCCTTTCCTCCGAACAGGACCACGGTGCCGGTGCGCGGGTCGTACGCCATGGACGCCGCCAGACGAGGAGAGGGCCCTCGCTGCGGGAGGACCTCGCTCCACGTGGAGCCGTTCCAGCTCCACGTTGTGCCGAAGATCCTTCCTGTGCCCGTCCCCCCGAAGAGCAGCACCGTCCCGGTGGCGGCGTCGTACGCGATGGAGGCCCCGTAGCGCGCGGGGGGGCTCCTCGGCGGCGAGAGCTTCGTCCAAACCGACCCGTTCCAGCTCCACGTTGTGCGTAGCGCACCCCTGCTCGGGCTGTCCCCGCCGAAGAGCACCACCGTCCTCGTCGCCGGGTCGTAGACGGCCGCAGCCCCCGACCTCGACAAGGGTTCGGGGCTCGGAGACACCGCCGACCAGGTCACCTCGGCCGGCGCGGCCCCTCCAGTCGGTGCCGTCGCGCCAAAGCCGAAGCCGACGGCCGCCAGGGCACCGAGGGTCAGCGCGAGCGAGATCCAGCCCCTCTTCACCACGAGAGCCCCCTTTTCCGCCGACGAGCGGTGGTCGCCTCCGGACGACTGTCGCCGGTCCAAGCAGCTCTCCGGGTCCGGCGGACGATCCGAGCCTACCGTTCGCTCGCGGCGTCCAGGGGCACGTCGCTCCGCCGCGGACCATCAGGCGCCGCGACCGGAGGAAGCTCGTCCCGCAGGTTCCGTACGATTCCTCGACGTGACCGGCTGGAGCACGTATGGTGCGGGCGACCTGACCAACGAGGGGGACCAATGACGACGGCGCTGACAAGGGACGTCCCGTCCCTCGGAGACCTGCCCGAGTCGGACGAGCCGTTCCACGTCGAGACGCACGGGGTGGACTACATCTCGCTTGGTGAGCGCTGGGCGAAACCGAGCGACGTCGGCTGGATGTGGGCGGGCGCGAGCGTCCAGGTCGAGTACTTCATCTACGGCGCCATCCTCATGTCCTTCGGGTTCACCTTCTGGCAGGCCCTCTCGATCATCGTCATCGGGAACCTCTCGTACCTGCTGCTCGGGCTCTCGAGCCTCCAGGGCCCGCAGGCCGGCACGACCGTGTTCGGCACCAACCGCGCCGCCTACGGGCCGAACGGGTCGCGCGGCATCGCCTTCTTCAACTGGATCACCCAGCTCGGGTTCGAGGTCGAGGGCATCTTCCTCATCGTCCTGGCCGGAGCCGTGCTCACCGAGAAGGCCGGCTTCGGCGTCGGCGACCCGACCAAGATCGTCTTCGTGATCGTGGCGGTCGCCATCCAGGGCGTCCTGCCGTTCCTCGGCCACGCCACCATGGTGAAGGTGCTGCGCTGGCTGGCGATCCCCTTCCTCGTCATCTTCGCCATCCTGCTGGGCTTCGCGGTCCCGCACGCGACCACGACCGCTGTCGCGCACGGCGCGGACTGGCAGACCTACATGGAGGGCTTGGCGTTCACGATCACGTTGTCAGGGCTCGGGTGGACCGAGTGCGGGAACGACTACTCGCGCTACTGCCGACCGAATGCCAAGAAGTCCTCGATCGTCGGCTGGGTCTTCGTCGCGACCGCGATCCCAGAGATCCTGGTGATGCTCCTGGGCGCCGCCGTGTACACCTTCGTCAAGGGCGCCGGCGTCACAGGGTCGACGTTCAAAGCCCTGTCGCAGCAGAGCATCATCCCGTCGTGGTTCGTGGTGCTCTTCCTCGTCTTCGCGATCCTGCAGATCTTCGCGATCAACGGTCTCGACCTGTACTCCTCGGGGGTCACCCTCCAGGCCATGGGCGTGCCGGTGAAGCGCTACGTCGCAGTGGTGATCGACTGCCTGATCGTCCTCGGGTTCACCATCTTCGCCGTCCTGAGCACGTCGTTCTCCTCCTACTTGAAGGACTTCGTCGACGTGGTGATCGTCTGGATCGCGCCGTGGTTCGGCATCTACATGGTCGACTGGATCCTGCGCCGGTTCAAGTACGTGCCGGCGCAGCTCCAGCGCACCGGCCGCGACAGCCTCTACTACCGCAGCGGGGGTTTCTTCTGGCCGGCGATCGTCGCCCAGGTGGTGGGGATGTTCGCGGCCATCTCGGCCCTGTCGGCCACCTTCCACCTGCCGACCTGGTTGAACGAGGTCACGTACGCGACCCGCGACCCCCACGGCTACGGCGCCGACTTCAGCATCTACCTCGGCATCGGGGTCGCTGCGATCGTCTACCTCGTGCTCGCGTTCTCGAGCGTGCGCAAGCAGGCCGCCGAGCAGGAACGGATCCTCGCGGCGGGGCCCTTGGAGTAGCGCCCGTCGAGCAGCGCCGCACCTCCGGGGCACCGAGGAGCGAAGCCCGGCCGCCCGGGACGGCGCCGTACGAACGTTGACCTCAGACGGCGAGCTCCCCCAGCACCTGCTCGGCGTCCACGATGCGGTAGGCGTAGCCCTGCTCGGCGAGGAAACGTTGGCGGCGGACGGCGAACTCCTGGTCGTTCGTGTCGCGGGCCACCACCGAGTAGAAGTGGGCCTGGCGGCCGTCGTGCTTGGGCCTGAGCAGGCGGCCCAGGCGCTGGGCCTCCTCCTGGCGGCTCCCGAAGGTGCCCGACACCTGGATGGCCACGCTCGCCTCCGGGAGGTCGATGGAGAAGTTCGCGACCTTCGACACGACGAGCACCGGGATCTCGCCCGCACGGAAGGAGGCGAAGAGCCGCTCGCGCTCGGCGGTCGACGTCGCCCCCGTGAGGACCGGGGCGCCCAGGCGCCGTCCGAGCACCTCCAGCTGGTCCAGGAACTGGCCGATCACCAGCGTCGGCTCCCCGGCGGCGACCGCGCCAGCGCACAACGCCTCGACGACGGCGAGCTTGGAGCGGGCGGTCGCCCCCGCCCGGTACCGGTCGGCCGGCTCGGCCAGGGCGTAGGCCATGCGCTCCTCGTCGGCCAGCGTCACCCGCACCTCGGTGCAGGAGGCCGGGGCGATGTACCCCTGGGCCTCCACGTCGCGCCAGGGCACGTCGAACCGCTTGGGACCGATCAGGCTGAAGACGTCACCTTCCTTGCCGTCCTCGCGCACCAAGGTGGCGGTGAGCCCCAGGCGACGGCGGCTCTGGATGTCCGCGGTCATCCTGAAGACGGGCGCAGGCAGGAGGTGGACCTCGTCGTAGACGATGAGGCCCCAGTCCTCGGCCGACAGCGCGTCCATGTGCGGGGTGAGGCGGCCTCGCTTCGTGATCACGATCTGGTAGGTGGCCAGGGTGACCGGGCGGACCTCCTTGCGCTCCCCTGAGTACTCCCCGATCTCGTCGTCCCTGAGCGACGTGTGCGCCAGGAGCTCCGCACGCCATTGGCGCACGGCCACCGTGCTGGTCACGAGCACGAGCGTCCTGCTCGAGACCGACGCCATGGCCGCCATGGCGACCGCCGTCTTGCCTGCGCCGCACGGCAGGACGACCACGCCACTGCCCGAAGCGACGAAGGCGTCCGCGGCCTCTCGCTGGTACGCACGCAGCCTGAAGCGCTCGTCCTCGTGGAGGCGGATCAGGTGCGGGGCGCCGTCGACATAGCCGGCCCGGTCCTCTGCAGGCCACCCGAGCTTGATGAGGGCCTGCTTGACCCGGCCGCGGTGCTCGCGGTAGACGACGACGGTGTCCGCGTCGATGCGAGGGCCGAGCAGCGGAGCGATCGTCTTCGCGCGGGCCGCCTCCTCGAGCACCGGCCGGTCGTTGGTCGTGAGCACCAGGCCGTGGCGGGGGTCGTCCTCGATCACCAGCCGGCCGTACCGGCCGATCGTCTCGGCCACCTGAGCCAGGAGCGAGTCGGGAACCGGGAACCTCGACCAGCGGCGCAGCGACGCGCAGACCTGCTCGGCGTCGATCCCGGCGGCCCGCGCGTTCCACAGGCCGAGCGGGGTCATCCGGTACGTGTGCACGTGCTCGGGAGAGCGCTCGAGCTCGGCGAACGCGGCGATCTCCGCCCGGCACTCCTCCGCCTCGGGGTGGTCGAGCTCGAGCAGCAGCGTCTGGTCGGACTGGACGATGAGCGGACCGCCGGGCGTCCGAGCCCCTGCACCTGGATCGTTCATTGCAGCACCGCCTCCTCGGCCTCGGTCAGGACCCGAGCCCAGCCGATCCGCTCCAGCACGTACTTCTGCTCGGACCACCGAGGCGCGACGTACGCGACCATCACCCGCTCCGAGACGTCCAGGACCGCGGCCGTCACCTCGACCGTCTTGCCGGCAGCTGAGGTGTACGAGATGCGCACGGCCCACTCGTGCTCAGCCGCCAGCTCGAGGAGGCGGAAGACCGCCTCGCGGGAGCGCACGATCTCGGTCGGCCGCTCGGGCCCCGCCCCCTGCCGGAAGGCATCGTCCCCCAAGTCGCCGTCCCCGACGTCCTCGTCGTCGACGTCGTCATCCTCGAAGTCGTCGTCTTCGAAGCCGTCCAGGTCGAAGTCGCCCAGGCCGACGCCGTCCAGGCGGTCCTCCCAGGCTCCCCCGCCGCCCGCAGCCGTCGCCCGGTCCCCAGGCCGTCGGAGCACCGTCGGGATCTCGACACGCGACACCGAGCCCGGGCCGAGCGGACCCGGCCCGTGTCGGGCGGGCCCGGAGGTGACCGCAGCCGGCTCGAGCAGCGCCGCCGCCAGCGCGCGCAGACGGTCTGCGCGCAAAGAGCCCGCGGCGTCACCGTCTGGCGCTCCCAGCCCCCACCGGCCCGCCCCCGGGTCGGCACGGGCCTCCTGGGTGGCTACGTGCGGAACGCCGTGCGCACGCCCCTGCTGGGCGCGCTCACGGGCGACGGGGGTAGGCACCAGCGTCCCGTCCGCCGATTCCTCGACCGGGAGGTACCCGCATCCCCGCAGCGCGCTCAACACGCGCTGGTGCGGGCTGTCGGAGACGAGGACCGTGGGGGCGATCTGGCGGAGCCCGACGTTGGCCATCTTCTTGGCCCGCAGGACCTCCGCCGCGAGCGCGGGGTCGTCGAAGCGGACGTAGCAGGCGGCCCGGCCGGCGCGCATGTGGCCGTGACGCCGCTCGACGTCGCCGACGAGGTAGGCGAGCGCCTGCGGCACGCCCTTCGCGGCGTGGAGGTTCAGGAAGTCCAGGATCTCCTCACCGCTGCGGCCGGCGTCGAACGCCCGCCGCAGCGAGCCTTCGCTGAAACGGTACATGGTCGCCGCTCCTCGCCCCTCGACGTCGGCGAGCAGTGTGAGCTCGGCACGCACCTGGGAGGGCACTCGACCGGTGGCGAGCCCGGTGAGGTCGGCCTGGAGCACCACCTCCCAGGCATCGGCGTCGGAGCCGGCGAGCAGCCGCCGGGCTCCCCCGGGGTCGCCGGCGACCAGCGCGCGGGCGAAACCGGTCGGGACGCCATCGACCGCGAGGCCGAGCAGCTCCATCTCCGCGAGCACCCAGCGCGTGATCAACGACACGGGCGCGACGACGTCGCTCCAGGCGAGCGGGGCGTCCCAGGCCGCCGCCGCGGCCAGCGATGCCTCGTCCTGGGCACTCGCGCTGCCGGCCTCCAGCAGGATCAGGAGGTACGAACGGCGCTGCACGGCCGCCTTCGACGCTGTGTCGGGGACGTAGGCGAGGGCGGGCTGCGCCTTGCCCCGGGCGTCCGGGGTGCCGGCCAGGCTGGGATGCACGGCCATCTCCAGCCAGCTGAAGGCGAGCGCCCACCATCGGTCGGCCGTGCCGAGGTCGAGCCACTCGTCGGCCGCCTGGGTCGGCAGGAGCAGCCCGCGATGGGCCTCCTCTGCGAGGAGGCCGGCGGCGGCGGCGATCTCGACCAGTCGGAACACGTCACGATCGGGCATCTCGAGGTCTGCGGCCAGTCGGCGCACCTCGCGCACCCCCACCCCGCCGCCCTTCAGCAACTGCGCCGGCCTGGACCCCAAGCTCTCGACCAGCCGCTCGACCGCCCGGGTCGAGGTCACCGCCCGAGCCTCGGCGGCCGACGGTGAGGGCTCCTCGGGCTCCTGGACCCCGACGGCGGGCCGGAGGTAGGACTCCGCTTCGAACGGGTGGCCACCGCGCAGCGCGAGCCCCACTTCGCGGGGCATCACCGCGGTGGCCCAGCTGTCCCGATAGACGAGGCCGTGACGGAGGAGCCACGCCACGCCGGCTCCAGCGGCTCCGTCCTGCCGGCGGCGGTAGGGATCCGCGGCCAGCTCCCAGGGCAGCGGCAGCGACGGCGTGCCGGTGGCGAGCCGGCGCGCAAGGGCACCGGCCTCGCCCGGCGCGCCGCCGACGAGGTCGCGGACCGCATCCGCGTCGGCCAAGAAATCGAGCACGCGGTCGACCAGCGCAGCCTTGCGACTGGAGCCCCCCTGGCGACCGAGCGTGCTCGCGACCGCCTGGAGGTCCGACACCGAGAGCAGCTCCACGAGATCGGCTGCCGGAGGACCGAGAGCCGCCGCACCTGCGATCGAGAGGAAGGCCGGGTGGACGCACAGCTCGTCGTCGGACACCGGCACCACGAGATGCCGCTGCACCAGCCACTCGAGCGCCCGGTGCACGGCCGGCTCGGTCCCCTCCCCCGCCATCTCGCGCACGTCGGTCAAGCGAGGGTGCTTGTCGCCCAGGATCGTGAAGAGCTGCACCAGCTGGATGACCGAGACGTCCGCCTCGAGGAGCGCCCGAAGGACGCTGTGAGGTGAGAACGCCCGAGCCTCCAGCTCCTCGACGGACCCCGGAGGAGGGACGGCGAGATCGGGTCGCAACGCGAGGAGCGCGGCCAACTCCTCCGTCCCGAGCACACCAAGCGCCTCGGCGTGAGCGCCCGAGGTGATCGACCCCGACCCCGCAGACGGCGGGGCTGCACCGGCGCCGCTCCTCTTCACGCTGGCCTTGTGACCTCCCACCGGCTCCCCCAGACATGGCTCCCGACGAGGGAAAATGATGTCGCATCCACTCTGCAGCGAGACCGCCCGACACCCGGAGACGCCTTGGCCGGTCACGCTACCAACGGCATCCGCCTGGGTGGGGGATGCCCGCCGAGGCTGCCGGGGCCGCCGGGGCCGCCGGGACTGCCGGGGCCCGGCGGGCGCAAGGGGAGCGGCCGGGCTGTCGCGCCGAGCCGACGCGCCCCTCGCAGCCCTTTCAGAGTGCCCTCGGGCGACCTGGGTGCGTGAGTGCCCTCGGGCGACCTGGGTGCGTGAGTGCTCTGGGGCGGCCTGGGTGCCGTGAGTGCACTCGGGCGACCTGGGTGCGTGAGTGCCCTCGGACGACCTGTGCACGTGAGTAGATTCGCTGGTCGTGAACGGGGTTCCGGCAGGCACCCGCCGGGTGCTCACCGAGACCACCGCCGTCGTCTGGCTGCTCGTCTGCGCTGCAGGCTTCCTTGCTCCCGCGCTCTCCCATGGGAAGGCGCTCGGCCCCTACGACCTCCTCCAGGAGCTCGGCCTCACGAGCGTCGTCCACCCCCACGTCCACAATGCGGTCGCGTCGGACCAGATCCAGCAGTTCATCCCCTGGCAGGTCCTCAGCTGGCTGCAGGTCCACGCAGGCATCTTCCCGATGTGGCAGCCGGCCAACCTCCTCGGGATGCCGCTTGCCTCCAACTTCCAGTCGGCCCCCTTCGGCCTCGCGATCGCCGTCGGGTACGCGTTCCCGCTCGCGCTCGCGCACAGCGCGACCATCGCGACCGAGCTCGTCGTCGCCGGCACCGGCACCTACGTGCTGTGCCGCGTGCTGCGCCTCGGCGTGCTCCCCTCCCTCGCGGGAGCGACCATCTTCGAGCTCAGCGGTGCCTTCACGATCTGGCTCGGCGTCTACGAGGCGGACGTCTGCTCCCTCATCGGCTGGATCCTCGCCGCATCGGTGATCGTCGTGCGCCGACGTCGCCGGGCCGCCCCCAGCGTGCTGCTCGCGATCGGTCTCGCCCTCGCCTTCGCGGCGGGCGAGCCGCAGATCGACGTCTTCCTCGTCCTGTTCGTCGGCGTCTTCGCTGCGGTGGTCGTGCTCGCCCGCTCCCAGGAGGTCGACGAGGCCGGATCGCCGACGGCGGGCACCCGCAGCGTCGACGCGCGAAAGGCGCTGCTCGCGCACCTTGGTGCGCTCGTTGTGGCCGCGGGGCTGGTCGCGCCGATCTACCTTCCTGCGGGACAGGTCCTCACGAGCTCCGCCCGGGTCTACGGACCGTACGTGTCGTCGCTGCCCCCCCACGACCTCACCCACCTGCTCTTCGTGGGCTACAACGGCGTGCCGACCAACCTCGCGTCGATCATCGGCCCCGACGATCTGTACGTCTCGATGGTCTACGTCGGCTCGGTCGGCCTCGTGCTCGCCCTCGTCGGTCTCGTCTGGCTCCGCCGGCGCCCCGAGGTCCGGGCCTTCACCATCCTCACCGTCGTGCTCCTCGTCGTGCTGTTCGCGCCCCCGGTCGCGGCGATCATGCGCCACATCCCCGAGGCGAAGGTCTTCCGGCTCGACCTCGGCACGACGTTCCTCGACTTCGGCTTCGCGATGCTCGCCGCGTTCGGCGCGCAAGCGCTCGTCGTCACCACGCCGGGGAGCACCGAGCACCTCCAGCGCGCACCCGGCACCGACTGGCTCGTCCGCAGCCTCACGGACCGGCTCCTCGTCGCGGGCACCTTGTTCCTCGCCATCGTGCTCGCGGTGCTCGAGGTGCTCCTCGGCATCGGCCTCGACCACCTCACCCATCCCCAGTCGAGCGTCAGGCAGGCGAGCTTCCTCTGGCCGAGCATCGGGGTGGCCGCGCTCGCGCTCGTCGCGCTCGCGCGCTTCGCGCGTGGCCAGCGTGCGGGCGCCGCGGGCCTGCGACGAAGCCCGGCGCAGGCCGCGCTCGCCCGCGTCGTCGACACGCTCGCCGGCCGCGGCGGCCTCGCGCTCCTCGTCGGGATCGAGGCGACCTTCTGCATCCTGGGCGGGGCGTGGTTCGTCTCGTCGACCCCGGACCCGCTCCCGGTCACTCCCGCGATCGCGGCGCTCCGGCACGACA